>JAJYZK010000286.1 GCA_021799945.1 Acidobacteriota bacterium | reverse complement strand
GAATGACTACTTGCTGGTGGTGAATGCGGGCACCAAAGATAAGGATTTCGGCTGGATTCGCCAACAGGTAAGCGGCTGGCCGGGCATCCACATCAGCGACTACTCGGCTTATTACTCGCAACTGGCCGTGCAAGGGCCGCGCGCGCTCGAAACCCTGGCCAAGCTGACCAAGGTCGATCTGGCGGCCATCAAGAATTACTGGTTTACCTGGGGTACGGTGGCCGGCATTCCGAACGTGCTCATCGCGCGCACCGGCTATTCCGGAGAGGACGGCTTCGAGATTTACATCCCGGCCGAGGAGACAACCAGCGCCCGGGTGTGGAACGAGGTCATGGAAGCGGGCCGGGAATACGGGATCCTGCCCTGCGGCCTGGGTGCCAGAAATACGCTGCGCCTGGAAGCGGCGATGGCGCTGTACGGCCATGAAATCGACGAGGAAACCAACGTGTTCGAGGCCGGACTCGAGCGCTACCTCAAACTGGAAAAGGGCGAGTTTGTCGGCCGCCAGGCGCTGCTCGGCCTCAAGCCGGGCGACCTGAGGAAGAAGCTGGCCGGCCTGGAGATGGTCGATCGCGGGATCGCCCGCGACGGCTATCGGGTTCTGGATGGCGACGGACGACCGATCGGGCGGGTAACCAGCGGTTCGCCAGCGCCCTTCCTCAAGAAGAACATCGCTTTGGCCTATCTTCCTCCGGAGTTCACCGGACCCGGAACCGCGGTGTCCGTGGAGGTGCGCGGCAAGCCGGTCGGCGCCCAGGTGGTGGCGACTCCCTTCTATCGCCGGCCGAAAAGATCGGCCTGAACCGGCAAACGGAACGCGATGGCCCCGGCAGCCCAAGCCGGCGCAGGGCCGGGCGCAAGGCCGGAGACATTGGAGATCAACAGCCTTTTACGAAGAACGTAAGGAGATCTGGCGGGCATGGCGTATCCGGCGAAGTATCGCTACACCAAAGAACACGAATGGATAGAATTCGATGGCGGCTCGGCCACGGTGGGCATTACCGATTACGCGCAGAGCTCTCTCGGTGACATCGTCTTCGTCGACCTGCCCCGGCCCGGCGCCGTTCTGGAGCGCGGCAAGGTCTTCGGCAGCGTGGAATCTGTAAAAGCGGTCTCCGACATCTATGCGCCGGCAAGTGGAGCGGTGACCGCGGTCAACGAGGAGCTGACCTCGGCGCCGGAAAAGATCAACGCCGACGCCCACGCAGCCTGGCTGCTCAAAATGACGCTGTCCGATCCGTCGGAGCTGGCGGGCCTTCTCGATGCCGCCGCCTACGAAGCTTACGTCAGGGAAGAGACCCACTGATGCATCTTCGGTTTTGCGGGACACGATGGGAGCGATTCCGCGGCGGTTTTTCTCCAAGAAAGGCCGCACTTGCCGGCCGTTGCCAGCCCAGAGTGGAAATAAAAATGCCTTCAGGCGTCTCGATCGCTGGAACCGCCGCTTATAGCATTTTCGGAATTGCTGTAGACCGAAGCCATGCACTCAAGTGGCTTTTTCAACAAGAAAAAGCCACCCTCTTCGGCTCTCAAAAAGTCTCTATGTATTCCGAAAATGCTCTAACGCGGCCCGCGGAATCTCTATTCCGAAAGGAGCCCTGAACACGCGATGCGCTATTTGCCCAAGTCGCCCGGCGAGCGGGCGGAGATGCTCCGGGAGATTGGAGCGGCGGAGATCGACGATCTCTTCTCCACCGTGCCGCAGGAATACCGGCTGAATCGCGATTTGCATGTGCCGCGCCAGATGGGCGAGTCGGAGATTGTCGATTTCTTCCGGCAGGCCGCGGCCGGCAATGCGGCCGGGTATGCCAGTTTTCTAGGCGCAGGAGCCTACCGGCATTATCAGCCGGTCATCATCGATTCTCTGGTGCAGCGGGGCGAGTTTCTCACCTCCTATACGCCGTATCAGGCGGAGATTTCGCAGGGGACGCTGCAGGCCATCTTCGAGTTCCAGACCATGATGTGCGAACTGACCGGGATGGAGATCGCCAACGCATCCATGTATGACGGCTCGACCGCGGCCGCGGAGGCGGCGGCCATGGCGGTTCGCATCACCGGCCGCGCCGGGGTTCTGACGGCGAGAACCGTCCACCCGGAATATCGCGAGGTTATGCACACCTACGCGCAGCACCAGGGGCTGGTCGCCGGAAGCGTGAACTACGGCGAAGGCGGCCGAGTCGACCTGGCCGATCTGGAGCGCCAGATCACCGGCGAGACGGCCTGCGTGATGGTGCAGTCGCCAAACTTTTTCGGCGTGGTGGAGGACATCCCCTCCATCGCCGAAATCGTTCACGCCAAGGGCGCGCTCCTGGCAGTCTCCATCGCCGAGGCGGTCTCCCTGGGCATCGTGCGCCCACCCGCGGAGGCGGATATCGTCTCCCTGGAAGCGCAATCCTTCGGCATCGCGCT
Organism: Acidobacteriota bacterium; assembly: GCA_021799945.1. Classification (GTDB taxonomy): domain Bacteria; phylum Acidobacteriota; class Terriglobia; order Terriglobales; family Acidobacteriaceae; genus PALSA-350. The sequence goes on along the minus strand of JAJYZK010000286.1, from coordinate 2,220 downwards.
CAGCTACGGCGGCCCCTTTTGCGGGGTGATCGCGGCCAAGGAAAAATATCTGCGCCAGATGCCGGGGCGGCTGGCCGGCCAAACCTGCGACAGCCTGGGACGGCGCGGCTTTGTGCTCACGCTTTCCACCCGCGAGCAGCACATCCGGCGGGAAAAGGCGACCTCCAACATCTGCACCAATCAGGCCCTGATGGCGCTGATGGCCACCATCTTTCTCGCCGTCTACGGCAAGCAGGGCATCCGCGAACTGGCCCTGCAAAACCTTTCCAAAAGCCAGTATGCGGCCGGAGAGTTCGCCGCGGGCGGAGCAAAGCTGCTCTTCGAAGGCTCGCCCCGCTTCCACGAGTTCGTGCTGCAGACAGGCGAGGCGCCCGAGCGGATCAACGAGCAGCTTCTCGAAGGCAAGATCGTGGGCGGCCTGCCCCTGCGGCGGTGGTATCCGGAACTGGGCCACGCCAGTCTGTGGTGCTGCACCGAGTTGAACACCCGCGAGCAGATCGACCGCGCCGCCTCCCTGCTTCGCCACTCGCTCGAAGAAGCGCTCAGCAAGGCCTGAATCCGGCCCGGGAAGCGGAAACGCAGCGACAGAAAGGACACTCCATGGCGCCATCCAGTCCGCAAGCGCCGCAGACAGCGGCCAACGCGCCCTTCACCGGACGCCGCCGCAAAGTCTCCTCGCATCTGAGCCAGAACGAGGCTCTGCTGTTTGAAAAATCCTCGCCCGGAAAGGCCGCCTACCGGCTCCCGCCCCTCGATGTTCCTGAGGCCGACGCCGCCGCGCTGCTGGGCGACAGCCTGCGGGAGGATGCCGGCCTGCTGCCTGAATTGAGCGAAATTGAGATCGTTCGCCATTTCACGCGCCTCTCTACCTGGAACTACGCCATCGACCTGGGCATGTATCCGCTGGGCAGTTGCACCATGAAATACAACCCGCGGGTGAATGAGCTGGTCGCCCGGCTGGAGGGAATCGCCGACTCCCACCCCTACCAGCCGGAATCGCTTTCCCAGGGAGTGCTGGGAATCCAGCGCCTGCTGCAGAAATGCCTGCTGGAGATTACCGGCATGGATGCCATCACGCTACAGCCGGCGGCCGGCGCGCATGGCGAAATGACGGGAATCCTGCTGACTCGCGCGTATCACGAGTCCAGGGGAAATCCCCGCAGCAAGATCCTCATTCCGGACTCGGCGCATGGCACCAACCCGGCTACCGCGGCCATCTGCGGTTATCGGGTCGAGAATCTGCGCTCCAACTCTCTGGGCATGGTCGATGTGGGCCAGTTGGAAAGGATCGTCACCGAGGATACGGCGGCGCTGATGCTCACCAACCCCAGCACCATCGGCGTCTTCGAGAGCGAAATTCATAAGATCGCGGATATTCTCCACGCCAAGGGCGCGTTGCTCTACATGGACGGGGCCAATATGAACGCTCTGGTGGGCAAGGTGCGGCCGGGTGACTTTGGCGTCGATGTCATGCACTTGAACCTGCATAAGACCTTCTCCACTCCGCATGGCGGAGGCGGCCCGGGCTCGGGCCCGGTGGCGGCCAAGGCCATCCTGGAGCCCTTTCTTCCCACCCCCGTTCTGGTGGAGGATCCGGCGGACGGCGGCAGGCCGGCGACGCTGCGCTTCGACTACTCCCGGCCGCACTCGATCGGGCGCGTGCGCATGTTCTACGGCAACTTCGGCATGTTCGTGCGAGCCCTGGCCTACATTCTGGCCAATGGCCCCGACGGGCTGCGGCAAACCACGGAAGACGCGGTGCTCAACGCGAACTACCTGCGCCGGAAGCTGGAAGACGCCTACGAACTGCCCTACAAAACCCCGACTCTGCATGAGGTGGTTTTCAGCGATCGCCGCCAGGCGCGCCACGGCGTAAAGACCGGGGACATCGCCAAACGCCTGATCGACTATGGCTTTCACCCCTATACCACTTCGTTTCCGCTGATCGTGCCCGGCGCTCTGATGATCGAGCCCACCGAAAGCGAGTCGAAGGAGGAGCTGGACCTGTTCGTCGACGCCATGCGCCAGATCGCCCGCGAGGTCGAGGAGAATCCGGAGATGGCGCTCCGGGCGCCGCACTCGACGCGCATCTCCCGCCTGGACGAAGTAACGGCCGCCCAGATCGGGAGAGCGCCGTGTAGGGTAAGGGCGTAGATCTCGGTGGGCGCCGGACCATCAAAGAAAGACGCGGTGCTCAACGCGAACTACCTGCGCCGGAAG
>JAJYZK010000285.1 GCA_021799945.1 Acidobacteriota bacterium | reverse complement strand
TTCGTCGAACCAATGCCCAGCCGCTTCGCCCGTAGGCCGGGAGGGTCTCGGAGGCCGGCCGGTTTCCAGGCTAACGATCCGCCCCTCTTCAACGGTCAGTTCCGGATGCTCGAGCAACCCGGAAGGACCGAGAATCCAGCGGGCGCGAATTGTCTGTCTCAATGAGTTGTTCCTTCCAGAAGCCAGGCCCACAGCCAGGCTGCGCCGCCAGCCTTCAGCCCGCCGCGGCATTTCGCATGGGCTTCAAGAGCATGATACCCGGCTCCGGCGCTCCGGCCTTCCAGCGCTTCGGCCCTCCTGTGCGGCGAGAAGCGGGGTTGAGTTAGCATGGAGGGCAAGGGAGAAACCGATGCTTGCAACCCTTGCTCTGCTTGCTTTTCTCAGCCCGCAGGCCGCCGCCCCGGCGCCGGATTCCGCCGCGCCGCCCGCTGTCCGCGTGGAAAAACTGACCCCGGACGAATTGAAGCAATTGATGGATGCGCAGCAGGCCGTGGCCGACGCGCAGGCGAAGCTGGACCGGGCCAAACGGCAACTGAAGGGCGCGACGGAAGGGATCGAGCAGGCCCACCATGCCAATACGGATTGCGGCTGCTACCTGAACACCGCCGGACGGGAATACGACAAAGTGGAGTTCAAGGGAGACTCCATAATCATCCACCACATTCACGAGGCTCCGCCGGCCTCTTTGAACCCTTCCGGGTCAGCGGGTAAACCGGGGCAGTAAGGCTGGGTGGCGGAGTGCGAACACGCCTCCGGAGAGGAATCAATCGGCGCGACGCGCCGGCGCACGCCCGCGACGCAGGCGCGGCAATGCGGGCGGGGATGCGGTTGCCGGATCCACCCGGCGCCGCCGCAGTTCGCTAGACAAAGAAGCCGATCGACTCCAGGACCTCTTCGCTCATCTCGACGTCGGTCAGCTTGGCTGCATGGGCCAGCCGGAGGTCCTCGCGGAACCGGTCCAGTTCCGCCGCGTTTACGTCCGTTCGTTTGTCCAGCAGGTAGAACAATTCGGCGGTCGTGGTTGAATGCTGATAGTTGGCGCGCAGGCCACGCGAAGTTTCCAGCGTGACCGAGAGCGGGAGGCTGCGAAAGTCAGACGATCCGCTCTTGGGCAGCAGAGCACGGATGTTCATTCTCATGGCGTGATGGTGGCATGCGGCGGATTGGCTCGGCCATACGACCTTACGGGAAAGGCGCCACCAGGAAGAGGTATCCGGCCGCCGGCTGTGTCGCCCGTTGAGACAAATTCATCGAATCAAGTGAGATCCGCGGAGCGGAGCGCGGCCGGACGACATGCGAAGCCCGGCGGGCTCAAAGCCGGGGAATACGGCGTTTCCCGGGATCCTGTGAACTGTTTAAGATCCGTTCGAGCGGATTTTTCCTGATGAAAAACCCGCTCCAGGTTCCCTACTCAGGTTCGCAGCTTCGGTCCATACCATCCCGGAAAATGCTATAGCGGCGGGGAGATCGCCCGAATGCCTTCAGGATGGCTTCAGGTTGTCAGCACGGCGCGATCCACGGGCCGTGAACCCCGTTGCATCGATCCATCCGGATGCAGGCGGTAGGTCTCCTCGCGCCAAAGCACCACATTGCTGAAATAGCTGGCGATCCAGTAAAAGAAGCCGAGAAAATCCCGAAAAGGGTACAGCAAGGCGGCGGCCACAAGGTTCGGCTCCCGGACCACCATCCCCCCCACCATGAGGACAATCCACGCACGCGTGGCCCAGGCCCATGCCAACAGGCCAACGGCGAGCTGCGGACGATGCAGCGCGAGGGCGATCGCGGCGGCGACGAGGCCGTACGGCATGCTGTACGTCAGCGCGCTTCCCAGATGGCCCTTCGGCCGGGAAAACCGGGTGCTGGTCATCCAGCGCATCTGGTGCCGGATGGAGGATAGCAGCGAGGTATTGAGGACGTAGTGGTCGATAACGTGGGTGGAGAGCACCACCCGGCCGCCGCCGGCCGCCACCAGATGGCCCAGCATGAAATCGTCGGCATGGTACTTGCCGACCGCCGCGAAGCCGCCGGCGCCTTCCAGGCAGCGCCGTCGCACGGCCATGGTCGGTCCCAGGGCAAACTTCATCCCCTCGATCATGGAGGCGACCAGGACGCCGGAGGGCATTTCGATGGACATTCCAACCGCTTCCAGGGCCGCCCAGAGGTTGAGGCGGAGCCCGTCTTTCCACCGCGCCACACCGCGGTAGAGGCAGGTGACCAGGCCGACCGTCTCGTCGGCGAAAGGGGCCATGATTTCGCGCAAATACTGGGGTCCAACCGCAACGTCGCTGTCGCTCACGATCAGGAAATCGTGTTCCGCCAGAGGCTGCATCCGCTCGAGCGACCAGACTTTGGCGTTCGCATAGGGCGGGCGGCCGCTGGCCAGGAACTTCACCGGCGTCCCGGGATAGCGGGCCGCCAGCCGCCGCGCCACCTCCATGGCCGGGTCGTTATCCGTACGGGCGCAGAAGATGATTTCAAAGGACGGATAGTCCTGCAGGAAGAAGCTCTCCAGGTGCGCTTCCAGCTCCGGCTCGGAGCCGTGCAACGGCTTGAGAAGAGTGGCCGGAGGTTCAAAGCCAACCGGCCGTGTCTGTCGCCGTGTCTGCCGCCGGCGTGCGGCGAACCGGATGGCGCCGTGAGCCACCAAAAGCGCGTAGATGGTGGAGGTGACGATGCCGGTGACGCAAAGGAACAGAAAGAAGGTCATCATGCCTCACTCAGTCAAATAGGCATAGGAGAATGCGCCTCGCAGGCCGCCGCCGAACACGCAGGCCAACCGCTCCGTACGAGTAACCTCTCAGGGTCTTGCCGCGGGCTGCGCGGCCCGCGCTGCGCCGGAGCCGCGTTTTCCGGCTCCCAGGTTAGTGTTGTCGGTCAGTGTTGTCGCTCCGGCTCCGGCGCTTCTACGATCGTCCGGCGGCGCATTGGAACAATCGCCGCCCCCGCCGCCGGGTAGCTCTGTTGCATCCGGCCGATCATTTCCGACCGCACGTAGTCCACAAATCTTTGCGTCTGGCGGTTCATCTCTTCCATACGCTCCCGCATCTGTAGGATGATGGCGATGCCCGCGATGTTCACCCCGAGATCGCGCGCCAGATTCAGGATGAATTCCAGCCGCTCCAGATCCTCGTCTGTGTAGAGGCGGGTGTTGCCCATTGTACGCGACGGTTTCAAAAGCCCTTCCCGTTCGTACAGGCGAAGGGTTTGTGGATGGATTTCGTACATCTCGGCAACCGCCGAGATCATGTAGGCGCCCTTCGATTTACGCTTGGTCGGCATAAAAAACTCAAATTCTTACACCTGAGAAAAAAGCGCGCTTCTCGGATCCTCGGGGTTCAACCTGGCAAACTCCCGCAGAATCTCCTTGGATCGCTCGTCCTTCAATTGGGGAACCACGATCTCGATGGTGACGATCTGGTCGCCGCGCACTCCGTCCTCCGCCGCGGACGGCCCTCCCTTGCCGCGCATGCGGAGCTTCTGGCCGCTCGGCGTTCCCGGCGGTATCTTAAGCTGCGCCCGGCCGTCGATGGTCGGCACGTCGATCTTCGCTCCCAGCGCCGCCTCCGCTATGGTCGCGGGGACGGCGATATGAATGTCGTTCAGGACCCGGTGGAAGACGGGATGCGGCCCCACCTTGATGATCAGATAAAGGTCTCCAGCCGGCCCGCCGTCGCCGCCGGCATTGCCCTTGCCGGCCAACCGGATGCGTTGCCCGTCGCGAGTTCCGGGTTTTACCCGCACCTCTACGGTCTCCGGACGGCTGACGGCGCCTTCACCCTGACAGACGCCACATGGATCCTCCCGATGCCCCGAACCGCCGCAGCGCGGACAGGGAATATTGAACTTCATCCGCCCGCCCATCTGCGTTACCTTCCCGGTTCCATGGCACTCCGGGCAGGGGCCCGCGCCTCCGGTTGAGGCTTTGCCCTTGCAGGAGGGGCAGACCTCGCGCCGCATCACCTGCAGTTTGACCACGCCGCCCCGGATCGCGGTCCAGAAATCCACGTTCGCCTGATATTCCAGGTCGGTTCCCGGCTGCGGACCCCGATGGGCTTTGGCATTCTGAGAAAAAACCCCGGAAAAAAGATCCCGGAAGCTGCCCCAGCCCGATCCCGAGGAGGCGCCGCCGCCGGAAACGCCCGGCGCATAGTCGGAAAAGTCGAATCCCTCAAAGTCAACCGGGGCCGCCCGCCGGCCTGCGCCGCCGCTTTGACCGGCTGCTCCCGCGTAGCCGCCGCGCGCCGCGGCCTCCGCCGCGGCCGGGTCGATTTGATCGGAGTAGAAGCCGAACTGATCGTAGATCTTGCGCTTCTTTTCGTCGCCGAGGATATCGTTGGCCTCGGAGATTTCCTTAAACTTCTCCTCTGCCTTTTTGTCGCCCGGATTTACGTCCGGATGGTATTTTCGCGCAAGTTTGCGGAAGGCTTTGCGGATATCGTCCGCAGCCGCGCTCTTTTTAATTCCCAGAACAGCGTAAAGGTCCTTGCTTTGCGTTGTCGGCATGATTTCTTGCTGGCGTCGCTTCCGTCTTTCCGTCTTTCCGTCTTCCGGCCCGGTTCTTCTAAGGCCTGGAGGCAGGTGAGAGCGCTCGCATGGAGGCATTTCCAAGCTGGGCGCAGGGCGGAGGCTGCTGGAACACTCTGCCGAATCGATCCGG
>JAJYZK010000284.1:3811-4680 GCA_021799945.1 Acidobacteriota bacterium | reverse complement strand
TCGTGATCGCCGCCGTCAACGTCGTCTTCCCGTGATCGATATGCCCGATCGTCCCCACATTTACGTGCGGCTTCGTCCGGTCAAACTTCTCCTTCGCCATCTCGTCCCTCTCTCGCCTGCGAAATGCTCAAAACTCTTCGTCTGCCGAAGCTCGCGGCTTCGGACGGCGGACCCGGGCTACTTGCCCTGATTGCGCCCGATAATCTCCTCGGAGACCGAGCGCGGCGCCTCTTCGTACCGGTTGAAATGCATGGAGTAGGTGGCCCGCCCCTGGGTGGAGGAGCGCATATGGGTGGCGTAGCCGAACATCTCGCTGAGCGGCACGTTGGCCTTGATCACCTGCGATCCGGCTCGGTGCTCCATGCCCTCGATGCGGCCGCGCCTGGAGTTCAGGTCCCCGATAATGGTCCCCATATATTCTTCCGGCACCACCACTTCGACCGACATCACCGGCTCCAGCAGCACCGGGCCGGCCTTCCGGGCCGCCTCCTTGAAGGCGATCGAGCCGGCGATTTTGAAGGCCATTTCGTTGGAATCCACCTCGTGATAGCTGCCGTCGAACAGCGTCGCCTTCACATCCACCATCTCGAAGCCGGCCAGAACCCCGCCCTGCATCGCCTCCCGGATGCCCTGCTCGGTCGGCTTGACATATTCCCTGGGCACCACCCCGCCCTTGATGTCGTTGATGAACTCGAAGCCCTTGCCCGCCCCGTTCGGCTCCAGCCGAACCTTGACGTGCCCATAGTTGCCCGAACCGCCGGTCTGGCGGATGTACTTGCCCTCCGCCTCGGAGGTCTTGCGGATGGTCTCCCGGTAGGCCACCTGCGGCTTGCCCACATTGGCTTCGACCTTGTATTCGCGCATCATGC
>JAJYZK010000284.1:0-3801 GCA_021799945.1 Acidobacteriota bacterium | reverse complement strand
ATGCGGTCGACGATGATCTCCAGATGGAGCTCGCCCATCCCGCTGATGATGGTCTGTCCGGAATCGGGGTCGGTGTGAACCTTGAAGGTGGGATCTTCCTGGGCCAGCTTGGCCAGCGCCATGCCCATTTTTTCCTGGTCGGCCTTGGTCTTGGGCTCCACGGCCACCGCGATGACGGGAGCCGGAAAATCGATGGACTCCAGCACCAGGGGAGCCTTTTCGGTGCAAATCGTGTCGCCGGTGATCAGGTTCTTCAATCCGACGCAAGCGCAGATGTCTCCGGCATAAATTTCGGTGATCTCCTCCCGCTTGTTGGCGTGCATCTTCAGCAGCCGGCCCACGCGCTCGCTTCGACGCGTCCGCGGATTGAGCACCGTATCGCCCGTCTTCAGGCGCCCCGAATAAATGCGGATAAAGATGAGCTGGCCGACAAAGGGGTCGGTCATGATCTTGAAGCCCAGCGCCGACAGCGGCTCCTCGTCGTCCGCCCGCCGGATCACTTTCTTCTCCGGATCGTCGGGATCCACACCCTCCACCGGAGGAATGTCCAGCGGGCTGGGCAGGTAATCCACCACCGCATCCAGCAGCGTCTGCACACCCTTATTTTTAAAGGAGCTGCCGCACAATACGGGGAACAGCTTCATGCCGATCGTCGCCTGACGCAGGGCCCGGCGCAACTCCGCCGGGGTGGGCGTTTCCCCCTCGAGAAATTTGTGCAGCATCTCATCGTCGTTCTCGGCCACCGACTCGACCAGCTGCATCCGGAAGGCCTCGGCCTGCTTCAGCAGGCTGGCGGGAATCTCCTCAACGGAATACTTGGCCCCCATGGTCTCGTCGTGCCAGAGGATGGCGCGCATCTCGATCAGATCGACGACGCCCTTGAAGCCGGCCTCCTGGCCGATGGGGATCTGGATGGCCACCGGCTTGGCGTTCAGCCGCTTGCGGATGGTGTCGATGGCATGCTCGAAGTCCGCCCCCATCTTATCCATCTTGTTGATGAAACAGATGCGAGGCACGCCATACTTATCCGCCTGCCGCCATACGGTCTCCGATTGCGGCTCCACTCCATGCACCGCGTCGAAGCAGGCCACCGCGCCGTCCAGAACGCGCAGGCTGCGCTCCACCTCGGCGGTAAAGTCCACGTGGCCCGGAGTATCGATGATGTTGATGCGGATGTCGCGCCAAGTGCAGGTGGTGGCGGCCGACGTGATGGTGATGCCGCGCTCCTGCTCCTGCTCCATCCAATCCATCGTCGCAGTGCCTTCGTGCACCTCGCCGATGCGATGCGTAATGCCCGTATAAAACAGGATGCGCTCCGTCGTCGTCGTCTTTCCGGCGTCGATGTGCGCCATGATTCCGATGTTCCGGCAACGATTGAGCGGTACTTGACGAGGCACGGTATTCTCTCACTCTCGCGCGGGTGCGGGGCCCCGCGAATTTCGCTTCCTGGCCGTATTCGATGCGATCCCGCCGGCCGAGGCCCTGGGGCCGATCCCGGGGGGAGCGGCGCTCCTTACCAGCGGTAATGGGCGAAGGCCTTGTTGGCCTCCGCCATCCGGTGCACGTCCTCTTTTTTCTTCATCGCAGCCCCCCGGCCGTTGGCCGCGTCCAGAAGCTCGTCGGTCAGCTTGGCGATCATGCCCTTCTCGCCCCGCGCCCGGCCGTAGGTGACCAGCCAGCGAATCGCCAGGGAGGTGCGCCGCTCCGGGTTCACCTCGATGGGAACCTGATAGTTTGCGCCGCCCACCCGCCGGGTCTTGACCTCCAGCAGCGGCTTGCAGTTCTCCACGGCCTTCTTGAAGAGCTTCAACGCCTCATCGCCGCCCTTCTTCTCCAGGTTCTCCATGGCCTGGTAGAAGATGCCCTGCGCCGTGGACTTCTTGCCATCCCACATCATCGAGTTCACGAACTTGGTGACCAGCGACGAATGGTAAACCGGGTCGGCCGCAACCTCCCGCTTCGCGATGTGACCTTTTCTCGGCATGTTCCCCTCTATTTCGCCGCGCTCTTGGCGCGCTTGGCGCCGTATTTCGACCGGCTCTGTTTGCGATTCGCCACGCCCACCGAGTCCAGCGCGCCGCGCACCACGTGATAGCGAACTCCCGGCAGATCCTTCACCCGGCCACCGCGGATCAGCACGATCGAATGCTCCTGCAGGTTATGCCCGATGCCCGGGATGTAGGTGGTCACCTCCACCCCATTGGTCAGACGCACCCGCGCCACCTTACGCAAGGCGGAGTTGGGCTTCTTTGGCGTCTGCGTATACACCCGCGTGCACACCCCGCGGCGCTGCGGAGAACCCTGCAGCGCGGGCGACGCCGTTTTGTAACGCGCCGCGGCGCGGCCTTTGCGCACAAGCTGGCTGAATGTAGGCAATTCCGGCTCCTTCGACTACTCCGACGACGAATCCAACAACGACCCAGAGACCATCTCGCATCCCGCAACGGCCGATTCCACCGCTCGCGGAGTCCCGCGGCCCCTTCGCTTCCGGCCGCACCGCGACCGTGCGGGTCAATCGCCCCAACCCACACAATCGCTCCGGTCAGCCGCCTTCCGCGCCACGACCGGCAAAAGGGGTGGGCCAAAAGGCTCGCTCTCGCCTTACCCCCTACATCCTCCGTACCAGACGAGAACTGCGACGGTGGCCGCGCGTTGCCTCTTTTTCCCCGCTTCGGCCTCCGGAATCCAAATCGCAGCAGGATCCCTCGACCAAGGGTGAGCCGCGATCTTCCGCGACTCCTCGCCGTGCGTCAAGCCCGACGTAAGAAAAGCAGGCAGCTCCGTTTCGAAGTTCAGGCCCGCATAGCCTTCCCGGGAGAAGGATGTCGCAGGCGCGGTTGAAGCGGGCCCTCGCTGTTGCGAACTCCACCGAAGGTCCCTGTCCGGGGCCATGATACCATCCCGCTGTTTTGCTTGTGGCCTGGCGGAAATCGTTGCGGATCGCGCGGTCAGGCTAGAGAGCGGAGGAGTTAGGCCTTACAGAACCCTCTTAAGATATCAAGCCGTGGCCGCGCCGTCAATGGCCCGGCCGCCGGGGCTGCCGGCCCGGGCAGGCCGCCATTTCGTCTGGACGGGCCTGCGTTGCGTTGTGCCGGCCGGCTTCCTCCCGAGGCAGCGCCCGCCTCGCGCCAGAGGACCGCGCCAAGCGGGTCGCCGAGCGGCGCTTCCGCGGTCGCAAAGAGCGCTCGGAGTTCCTCCTGCGCGCCGTCGCCGGCAAGCGATCGGCGAATCAACGGATCGACGGCTCCGACCCCGGCGCCCCCGAATCGAGCCCGGCGGTCGGCGCCAACGCGGCGCATCCAGCCCCTGCTCCAGCCGGAAATACCCGGCGCCAGTCTCCCCTCGGTGAAACTCGGGGCCTCGCTTCGCCTCGGCTTATACTACTGCTACACCAGCCGCAACCTTGGCCTTCCGCGCCCCGGGGCGAGACCTGCATCGTCTGCGGCGAAGGGCGATTTACCGGTTGGCGGTGAGAGCGGCGTCGGCGCGGATTTGGGTCCCTTGTGGCTTTCGAGGCTGCTGTTTACACTTGAGCAACCGCCGGGATGGAGCGACGTCCCAGCGGGGAGGTTTCATGCGGCGGTATCTGATCCTTATTGTCGTCTTCATCCTTTCCATTCCTGTGGGGCTTTCCATTCAGGGTTGCCAGAATAAAAATCGGGACTATTGCAACGGCTCAGGTTACGGCTATCCCAATAGTCAGCTTGTTTCCATTATCCTGCAGCCGCAGACCTACGGAATCTCCGTCGCATTTGGACAGATCTCGCAGCAGACGCTTTCGGCCACCGCCTATAACTGCAA
>JAJYZK010000008.1 GCA_021799945.1 Acidobacteriota bacterium | reverse complement strand
GTCCAGCATCCATACTTGATGGCGCGCGTGGTTGTCTTCGTCGTCGTAGGCGAAGTGCGGATTGAGTTCGTCTCCTTCCAGATACACATCCGATTCCGCGTCGGAGGCTCTCTGCCAGCCCTCACCAACGGAAATGCTGTCCACGTTCAGGACCTTTGGCTTTTGACGCGACCTCCTGTCCGGGATGGACATGGTCCAGTCATAGGCGTAGTTGCCGATGGCGCAGAGCAGTTTCTCCTTGGGAACCACGTTGAGCACGCGCTTCAGATTGTTCTCAAACCAATCCTCGGAGGCGATGGGCCCGGGGCCGCTGCTCACTTCGTGCTCGTCGTAGTTCATCAGCACGATGCCGTCGGTGTTCTGGGCCAGCAGAGCCAACTCGGAGTTATCGGCGCCGACGCCTTCATTGACATACAGTCGGAGATTCTTCGGCCGCATCTGCCGGTAGAGTTCTTCGATCAGCGAGTAATAACTGTCCACCGCGTCGTCGGGGAGTTCCTCCAGATCCAGATTCAGGCCCCGGTAGCCCGGATTGGCGGCAAAAAACTCCGCCAGTTGACGCTCCAGATTCTGCCGCGCCGCAGCATCGTTGAGCATCGGCCCGACGCTCTCGTCCCACTCCTGCGTCAACACGTTGTAGTTGCTGAGCATCGGGAAGATTTCAGTGTCTTCGTGGTTGGCGGCGATCAGATCGCGCAGCATATTTTGCGGATCCACGCCCAGCACGCCTCGAGGGGTGACGATGGGGTAAAGGCGCGCCGGATATTGCGCCACCGAGGCCCCCTCCAGCGCGCCGTCCGCAGAGGTGACATAGAGCCACTGCGGAAACAGCATGTCAATCTGGTGAATGTGACTCTTCAGCGAGGCGTAGCTGCCGGGGTCGTCATCGACATAGTACGCGGCCCGCAGCCCCTCGCCGGAGTTGAAGGGTATCTCCGAGGGCCGGCGCCGGGTCTTCCTGCGCACCGGCCGGGGAGATTTCGCCCGCAGCGACGCCGTCTCCTGAGGCTCGCGAAGGGCTTTGTAGTTTCGCTTGGGAAGCGGCAGGAGAAGTTCGGGCAGGTCCTGCTTGTGGATGACGTTGAGGAAGAACAGCACCAGGATTACGGTTGAAAAAACCGCGACCAAATCCAGGATGCGCCTCAGCCGCTTCCAGCGCTTGCGCTGCGGATCGAAAAAGACTTGGCGGTTCATGTCTGCTCAAACTTGCGGGAAGCCTGGTGAACCCTCCCCCCGCGCTTCCGGCAGCCGTTTCCGGTAGCCTACCTCGACTGCACGGTCGTTCCCTTCGGCGGAACAATCCGAAAGATGTCCGAGCGCAGGGGCTCGTTGTACTTTACAACCTCGAAGGTCGATGTCCTCACGTCCCCGGAAGGCGCATAGAAAACCTGCTTCAAGCTGACCGCCCGCGCCGGATCGACCCAGATGGCGACATGCGTAAACATGCTGCGAATGCCCGGCGACTTCGGCTGCAGATCCAGCTTGGCCACCCGAACGCCGCCGATGGTTTCCATTCCTTCGAAGGCCACCGTCCAGTTGGTCTGAAGATCCGCGCCGCTGCCTCCAAATCCAAGAGTAAGAAAGCTCTCATACGTTTCCCGGTTGGCGCCGGCGCGAAAGATCTGCAACTGGCGCAGGGTCGGCTCGTAGTAGCGAAGCTCGCTCCCGTTGTAGACCACAATCCGCGGCGCAGGCTGCCCGTTCATCTGCTGAATGTTTGCGGCCATCAAGGTGATTCCGTGGCTGCGCTCAAAATCGATCTTTCCGGTCTGGATGTCGTGCTCCTGCACCACGGACTGATATTGATCCCAGGTGAACTCCGCCTCGGCGCTTTGGAACTTCGCGGCAGCCTGGTTGAGGTCCGAAATGACCTCTCGCAGGCCGCCCGACTTCGGGCTGGGCGACTGCGGATCCACGGCGAGGATCCGGTGAACCGTCAGCAGCGCCGCCCGCGCGAACGAAGGCTGCCAGAGAGCGGCGCCCAAAATTCCGGCCGCTCCCAGCCCTGCAAGTCCTGCGCGCAGTCGAATCATGTGCGATTACGCCTCGATCCTTTTACTCGGACCTCTTCCCTTACGATGCGGAGCCGGCCGGAATTCACCCGCGGCCGGGACGACGGCGCCCCGCAACGGGGCCGAGGCCTTTATCTGTGCGCCCAGACCCGGTATTCCGTTACTTGTCCCCGCGCGTCGGTCTGCTTCTGGAAGCGGTCGATCCGCACCTCGCCCGAGACTTCCCGGATACGCTGGAGCAGTTCCGGCGGAAGCGCGGCGCCGGGGGCCGCTTCCGAGAGCTGATCGGGGGCAAACCGGTAGAGGAGCCGGTTGCTCCCCAGGGGCTCGACCAGAATGCTGCGGCGGGAGGTCTGCGTCTCCTGCGGACGCTCGCGGAAGTTGATGACTTGCGGCGATAGAAAGAGAAAGGCCAGAATCAGCGTCACCATCACGTCATAGTGGAAGCTGCCTCGCGGGTACGTCCAAAATAAATAGCTCTTCAGAATCCTCATCCTGGCCACCGGTGCGCTCTCTTCCTTGCCATCTTCGCTTTCGCGGAGGGCCCCATCCCCGATTTGCTCTCGGAATTCATGTCGCGGCGACGCCTCGTTCCCGGGACGCGGCGGGAATGAATTTTTCCCCACCCATGTACGGATGCAGTGCTTCAGGGATGCGCACCGATCCATCTTCCTGCTGATAATTCTCCAGGATCGCCAGCCAGGTCCGGCCGATGGCCAGGCCGCTGCCGTTCAGAGTGTGGAGAAACTCCGGCCGACCGCCGCCCTGGGGCCGGTAACGAAGATTTGCCCGCCGCGCCTGGTAGGCCTCGAAGTTCGAACAGGAGGAGATTTCCCGATAGACGCCTTGCCCGGGCAGCCAAACCTCCAGATCGTAGGTCTTTGTCGAGGAGGCGCCGGTGTCCGCGGCGCACAGCAGCATCTTCCGGTAGGGCAGCTCCAGCTTGCGCAGAATCGACTCCGCATCTTCGGTCAGTCGCTCGTGTTCCAGGCCGGATCGCTCCGGCTGGACAAACTTTACCAGTTCGACCTTCTGAAATTGATGCTGGCGAATGATTCCCCTCACATCTTTGCCATAGGAGCCGGCCTCGGAGCGAAAACACGGCGTATAGGCGGTCAGGCTCAGCGGAAGCTGCTTCTCCTCCAGCATTTCATCCCGATAGAGGTTGGTGACCGGCACCTCCGCCGTCGGGATCAGCCAATAGTCTCCGCCCTCGCAGCGGAAGAGATCTTCGGCGAATTTGGGAAGCTGTCCGGTCCCGAACAGCGACGCACTGTTGACCAGGACCGGGGGCAAAACCTCCCGGTAGCCATGTTCCCGCGTATGCACGTCCAGCATGAAGTTGGCGAGCGCCCTTTCCAGCCGCGCTCCCAGATCCCAATAGACGGCAAATCGCGCTCCGGCGATCTTTGCCGCGCGCTCCAGGTCCAGAATTCCCAGAGCCTCTCCCAGCTCCCAGTGCGGCTTCGGAGCAAAGGCGAATTCCCTGCGCTGTCCCCAGCGCCGCACCTCTAAATTGTCCTGCTCGTTTTTGCCGGCAGGCACCTCCGGCTGCAGTAGGTTGGGGATCCTGGCCAGCAGGGATCGCATCTCCGCTTCCGCCTCGGAGGCGCTGCTCTCCAGCCGCTCGCCCTCCTGGCGGAGCGCCCGGGTCTGCTCGATGAGCGCCGTGGCATCCTGGCCGGCGCGCTTGCTCCGGGCCACCTCCTCGCTCAGGGAATTGCGCTGCGCTTTGAGCTTCTCCATCCGGGTAATCGCATCCCGTCTCGCGGAGTCCTGTCGCCGGAAGTCCCCCAGCAAGGCGGCGGGATCCTGTCCGCGGCGCCGCAGCATATCCTCGACCAATCCCAGATTGGCGCGCACAAAGTTGAGATCCAGCATCAAAATCTACTCTACCGGAAGCCCCTCGCCGCTTCCATACCGGCGCAGCGCCCGATGTTTTGCGATACTGGAGTCTGCCATGCCGCATCTGAAGAATCTCTTCCGCGGGTTACTGGCGCTCTGCCTGCTGCCTTACGCTCCCGCCGCATTCGCCAGCGCCTACGACGCGCATCCCAAGCTGGTGGTGATTCTGGTGATCGACCAGTTTCGCGCCGATTACCTGGACCGCTACCGGGCGGACTTCAAGGGCCGCGGTTTCCGGATGTTTCTCGACCGGGGAGCCTATTTCGAAGACTGCTACTATAACTACGCGAATACGAAGACGGCGCCCGGCCATGCGACCCTGGCCACCGGCGCCTACACCGACGGCCACGGCATCTCCTCCAATGCCTGGTGGGATCTGAGTCGAAACCAGAGCCGGCCGGTCACCGCTGTGGAAGACCCGCGCTATCACCTCGTTGGCGCCTCGGGGAATTCCGCTCCCGGCGCGTCGCCCTGGAACCTGCGCGCCTCCACCATCGGAGATTCGCTTCGGCTGGGAACCAACGGACAGGCGAAGGTCTTCAGCATTTCACTGAAAGACCGTGCGGCCATCCTGCCGGGAGGATTCACGGCCAACGCCGCCTACTGGGTGGACTCCGCCTCGGGAGCGTTCCTCAGCTCCAGCTATTACCTGTCCGCGCTTCCGGATTGGGTGACCGCCTTCAATACGAGCGGGCGGATCGCACAGGCGAAGGTGGAGGCAAACGCTCCGGATGCCGGCTCCTTCCTGAGCCAGGTGGGGCCGACCCCGGCGGCCAATTCCTACGAACTCGATTTCGCCCGCGCGCTCATCACCGCGGAGCAGCTCGGCCACGATCCGGTCACCGACATGCTTCTCATCAGCCTCTCCGCTCCCGATCTCCTCGGACATCAGGTCGGCCCCGATTCCCCGGAGGAGCGGCAGATGGTGGACAGTCTCGATCAGCAGCTCGACGGGTTTTTCTCCTGGCTCGATCAGAACGTTCCCGGAGGGCTGGCGAACGTGTGGCTTGCCCTATCCGCCGACCACGGCGTCGCCCCTGTTCCAGCACAGGCCGTGAGTCTGGGACTTCCCGCCGCCACCATCGATCTTCCCAGGTTTGTGGCCAGCCTGAACGACGCCATGAACGCCAAATTCTCGCCCGGCGAGAAAGTGAAGTATCTGCTCTCCCATCAGGAGCTTCCCTACCTGTCGCTGAACCGCCCATCCTTCGAAGTTGCGGGCATCAACGAGCAGGAGGCGGAGGAGGCGGTGCGGGAAGCGGCGCCCGACGCACTCCGGGATCAAGAGGCGAAGAATCAGGGTGGGCAGGACGCGGCCGCCGCCAGTCCCGCGAGCCCGGCCGCTGCGAACCCCGGCGCGGCGACCGCTCAGAGTCCGCCGTCGCAAATTCCTCCCAATCCAGCGCCGCCGGTTTCCGGCGCTGGATCATCTGATCAGACGGCAGGTCCGGCGGCAGGCCAGGCTCCGGCCTCCGGCGCAAACCCGACCGTTCCCGAGCCCGTGGCGCCGCCGGCCCCGGTCCGCGCGCCTCCACCGGCAATCATCCTGCACACCTACACGCGGGAACAGCTTGCCGCCGGACAGATGCCGCCCTCCGAATGGGGCCTGCTGCTCTCCCATAGCTACAGCCCCAACGGCGGCTGGTATGTCATGGTGATACCCGAGGCCTTTCAGATGCAGGCGCTGCGCCGCGGCACGACCCATTTCAGCCCCTGGTCCTATGACCGTCATGTCCCGCTGGGTTTCTACGGGCTGCCCTTCACTCCGGGCATTTATCATGGGCGCGTGGAGCCGGTCGATCTTGCGGCGACCCTAGCCTCGCTGCTGGGCTTGACGCAGCCATCGGCAGCCATCGGTCACGTGCTTACGCAGGCCATCCGCATCCCGCCCCCGATCCCCGAACCTAGGCCCGCGCATCGGCATGCGTCCTCTGCTGCGGGGGCGCGGCGAAAGGAACCGTAAACCGGATATGCAGAAGCCGGACATGCGCGTGGACTTCGCCGGGATCCGCCTCCGCAACCCGGTGATCGCCGCCAGCGGAACCTTCGGCTATGGCAGCGAGTTCGCCGACATTGTTTCGCTCAACCGGATCGGAGGATTCGTCACCAAGGGCCTTTCCGCCAAGCCCATGGCCGGCAATCGGGCCCCCAGGCTGATCGAGACTCCGGCCGGGATGATCAACGCCATCGGCCTGCAGAATGTCGGGGTGCAGGCCTTTGTCGAAAAGAAGCTTCCCCTGCTCCGCTCCTATGCAGAGACCGCCTGCATCGCCAATGTCTTTGGATACCAGGTCGCCGATTACGTGGCCGTGGTGGAGGCGCTGAATGCCGCCCCGGGCATCGCCGCCTATGAACTGAACGTCTCCTGCCCGAATACGCAGCACGGGGGGATGGTCTTCGGCGCGGACTCCGGAATCCTGAACCACCTCATCACCCGGGTGAAGGCGGTTGCCGCGCGACCGCTATGGGTCAAGCTATCGCCCAATGTCACTTCGATCGCCGATATGGCCCGCTGCGCGGCCGACGCCGGAGCGGACGCCATCTCGCTGGTCAATACGTTTGTGGCCCTGGCCATCGACTGCGAAACCCGCCGGCCGAGAATCGCCAATGTCACGGGCGGGCTTTCCGGTCCAGCCATTAAGCCCATCGCCCTGCGCATGGTGTACGAGGTCTCGCGCGCCGTATCCATTCCGGTCTGCGGCATGGGCGGCATCGCGTGCGCTGCGGATGCAGTCGAGTTTCTTCTGGCCGGCGCAAAGGCCGTTCAGGTGGGCACCGCCAGCTATGCCGATCCTCGGGCCGTGGAGAAGATCGCCCGCTCGCTGGAGCGATGGTGCGCGCGCCATCAAGTGAGCCGGGTGACGGAACTCTCCGGAGGCATGCTGATCCCGGAAATCGAAAGGCCGACCGACAAGCCGGCGGACCAGAAGCCGGTCACGGTAGAGGCGGGGAAATAGCGGTTTTCCGGGCGGCTCGCAGGTGGGATTAGAACGCCGCTTCCCGGCCGACGCCGGGGCCGGCCAAAACTTCAGGCGACATTGCGCATGAGCCGTTCGCGCAGTTCCTCGGGAATCCGCTCTTGAATCACCTTCGCCTGGGTGATCGCAATTTCGGTCAGGAAGCTGGGCGCCGGCGTGGTCACCGCCACCAGAAGCCAAGCTACCAGAGAGACGAAGAGGCCCGTAGCGGCGGCGGCCTGCATGCTGAGAACCACGGACCGCTGCCAGAAGCGGAGATCGAGATGCTGCCAGGGATGGACTTTGTGGATTACCGCAAGGGCCACCAGAAAGGCCGCGATGGCCACCGTGCTCGAGGCAATCAACACCACATCGATCGTGCGATGCAGCCTCTGCCGCGAACGGCAGTACGGGCAATCCGCAAGATGCTGCTCGTAGTCCTGGCGCATCTCGGGCGTGATGCCGGAGATGTCGTACCGCCAGCCCGACAGGATGTCGCCTACCACTCGATCGGTGCAGGATCTTGTTCGCATGGACATAATCGACCGCGACTTTCAATAGTAACATTTTGCGTGCGTTACACGCGCGGAGCGGGGCCGTTTTAGTAGCAGATCGCCTCCGAGGCCCTATCCTGCTCGGCCAGGACGATTGTGCTGCTCAACAAGCTCATCCGCTCCCGGAGCGCCGATTCCGCCGTCACCCGCGCCAGCTCCGGGAGATTGTTCTTCTCTGAGAGATGCGCCAGAACCACATGGGATGCGTTTCCATCGTAGCCGTTCCCCAGAAAGTCGGCCGCGGCCTGGTTGGAAAGATGTCCCACCCGGGACATGACCCGCTGCTTCAGAGACCAGGGATAGGGGCCGTCGCGCAGCATTTCCAGGTCGTGATTGCTCTCGATCATCAATACATTGCAGCCTTGAAAGGCCATTTTCACATTGGGCGGCAGATAGCCGAGATCGGTGGCGATGGCCATCCGGATCCCTTCCGCCTCGAAAACGAATCCCACCGGATCGGCCGCATCGTGCGGGATGGTGAACGGACGGATGTCAATATCCCCGATCGAGAAGCTGTTCCCCGACGTAAAGTATTCAATTGCCGGCAATTGGCAGATTTCTTTCGCCTCTGGCCGGGCTTCGTCGCCCGTCTCCGGCGCCTCGGAATCCGCCCCGCCCTCGGGAAACGGGGACGCAGCGGCGCGAGCGGCCAGCCATTCCGCATAGCTGGTCCGCGGCCGCGGGGTCATCCAGCGCACCCAGGCCGCATGCGTGGGCCGGGTGAAGTAGACGGGAATGTTGAGCTTGCGAGCCAGCACCTCCAGCCCGCTTACATGGTCCTGGTGCTCATGCGTGATCAGCAGCGCATCGATCGCCTCGGGATCTTCGCCGGTCGAACGGATGCGTTTGCAGAGCTCCCGGCAGGAAAGCCCGGCATCCACCAGGATCCGAGTGCGGCTGCTCGCGATCAGTGTGCTGTTGCCCTTCGAGCCGGAGGCCAGCACCGTCATTCGCATCATTCCAAAAAGCATACCTCCCTTTGCCATCGAAGGCAGACTTTTCCCATGTGCCTTTCCGGGATCCTCCGGACCGGAAGCAGGGGCGGTTCGCGCCATGTTTCCGGGGCGCGTCAGCCCGGATACGTCAGCCCGGATACCGGTAGAAGCCCCTTCCCGTCTTCCGGCCCAGCCAGCCGGCATCGACCATGCGGATCAGCAGGGGACAGGGATGAAACTTCGCGCTGCCGAAGCCCTCTTCCAACACCCGCATAATGTCCAGGCATACATCCAGACCGATGAGATCCGCCAGGGCCAGCGGTCCCATCGGATGCGCCATCCCCAGCCGGAATACCTCGTCGACCGCCTCCGCCGTCGCGACTCCTTCCATCACGGCATACATGGCCTCATTGAGCAGGGGCATCAGAACCCGGTTCGAGACGAATCCGGGGGCGTCATTCACGGCCACCGGCGTCTTGCCCAGTCTCACCGCCAGAGCGCGAGTCTTATCATAGGTTTCCGCTTCCGTCGCCAGGCCGCGGACAATCTCCACCAGCGCCATCACCGGGACGGGGTTGAAAAAGTGCATGCCGATCACCTTGCCCGGCCGGCCGGTCTGGCAGGCGAGCCCGGTGATGGAAATGGAGGAGGTATTCGACGCGAGGATGGCCGCCGGCCCCAGAATGCGGTCCAGATCGCGAAAAATCTGTTGCTTGATCTCCAGCCGCTCGGTCGCGGCCTCGATGGCGAAGCCGCACTCGGCCAGATCCTCCCGATTGAGGACGCCCCGGATGCGACCCATCGTCTCCTCGACCTCGAGGCCGGGATCTCTCGCCGCCTGACGCTGCAGATTGTTCCGAATAGTCTTCAGGCCGCGATTGAGGGCCCCCGAATCCACCTCGCATAACAGCACGCGGAGGCCCTTGCGGGCCAGAACATGGGCAATCCCGGCTCCCATGGTTCCGGCGCCCAGCACGGCGACCGCGTCAAGATCCGCCGGATCGAGATCGCTCGCAGCCCGATCGGTCATGGATTTCCGGTCTCCCGGCCGGGAGCCTTCGCGCTGGCCCACTCCGCCCCCCGCGCCGGGCTGGCGCCATCGGCTCTGAGCGCCCGCGCCAGCAGGCAGGTGATGTTATCCCGGCCGCCGGCCAGGTTCGCGGCCTCGACCAGCCTGGCGCAGACCGAGTCAAGCGCCTCGGCTGAGTCCAGGATCGCGGCCAGCCGCTCGTCGGCGAGCTCCCGCGTCAGACCATCCGAACAGAGGAGATACAGGTCGCCGACGGAGACCGAAGGCCGGGTGATCTCCACCTGGACCAGCGGCTCGGTGCCGACCGCGCGCGTGAGGACGTGGCTCAGCGGCGAGCGCTCGGCCTGCTGTCTGGTCATTTGGCCCGCCCGCACCTGTTCCTCCACCAGGGAGTGGTCTTGCGTCAAACGCTCCAAGCCTCCCGCCCGCAGGCGGTAACAGCGGCTGTCCCCGACATGGGCCAACCATCCGGCGCCGCCTCGCACCGCCAGGGCCACCAGCGTCGTTCCCATTCCGGCCAGCTCGGTTTGCCGCCGGGACCTGCCATACACCTGGCGATTTGCCTCCTGCGCGGCCTCCAGCAGCTTGTCCGCCCAATCTCCGGTCAGGGTCTCGCCACTCTCCGTCGCGGGATGGATCGACCGGTTCATCGACTGGAGCATGGCCTCCGCCGCGAGGCGGCTGGCGGTCTCGCCGCCGGCCGCGCCCCCCATCCCGTCGCAGACGGTGAAGATCCCGGCATGCCCGTCGGGGGCCACGCTGTAAAGACAGCAGTCTTCGTTGCCGGCGCGGCGTCGGCCGCGATCGGAAGCGGCCGCAGCCTCCCAGCATATCCGCTCTTGGAATCTCCGCTCAGGGGACTCGTTCAAGCCCGCATCCGCCAACCCGAATCCCCTTCCGAATTCCCCGATTTCCATCGGAAGCCCACCGGACTTTTCCTGAAGTTATGGACGGCAATTCGACGGATCCTCGCGGGATCCCCTGATTCTCAACCGTTCACCACGGTTCAATCGTCATGCCCTAAGCCCGGATTCGGAGATGCGCAGCCCATCCGGACCGGCGGCGATAGAGACATGGAAGAGTTTGCCGGAAGGGCTGCCCTACGCCGGCGGACTGCCGGCCCACGCCATCCCGTCCGCATCGCGGCCGGACCGGATCAGGCTCTTCACCTTCCACTGCGCCAGGTCGATCACCGCAACCTGCCCGCTGCGGTTGCAGGAGACGAAGGCCTGAGAGCCGTCGGGGCGCATCAAGACCTCCTGCGGGGTCGGAGGCACGGCGATGGTGCGCGCCACGGCGAATTTGCGCAAATCCACCACCGCGACCAGATTCCTGCCCGGAATGGCCGCCAGCAGCCAGCGGCCGTCCGGCGTTGGAGCTGTGCCGTAGCCCGTGCCCGGCATCGTCACCCAGGTCTTGATCGTGTTGCTGCCCGTATCGATGACCGCAAGCCGCGGGGATTTCTGGTCCGAGGTGAAGACCAGCCTGTCGTTCGGGGAGACGGAGATCCTTTGCGTCTCGGCCGAGATAGGAATGACGGCGATGGTCTTGCGGGCGGCCATGTCCAGCACGGAGACCGTCCCGGGCCCCACATTGGCGGTGTAGCCCCGGCGCCCATCGTGGCTGATGGCCAGCATGTGCGACTGCTCCTGGGAGGTCGGGATGGAGCCGACGATTTTGAGCGTGCGCGGATTCACGATGGTCACCGACCGTTTCAACTCGGTGGTGACGTAGAGCATCTTGCTCACGGGGTCGTAAATCGGGCAGTGCGGGCGCACCGGGCCGAACTCCACGGTGGCCCGGATTTTGCGGCTCGGGATGTCGATGACCACCATCTTCTGCCCGTCGGTTCCGGGCTGGCCCACGCCGGAGTTTCCGTAAATGGGGACGAAGGCGGTGCGTCCGTCGGGCGAAGCGGCCACCTCATGGCCGGTGACTCCGTCCTCCGGCACTCCGGCCATTTGCTTTCCCGTGTCTGCATCGATGATGCTCAGCAACCGGTCTCCTTTGTTGGTGACCAGCAACACCGGCGGATTCTCCGAGGCGGAGCCGGCCAGCCCCTGGTTCGCCGGGGAGATCAGGGCATAGCACATGGCGGGAGGTAGGAGGCGAAGTACAGTCCGTCGCTTCATCGACTACGCAGTATATGCCATTTCCGCGCCGGCGGTTTCCCACGGACGGGGTGAAGCACTCGGTAAGGCCGCCGCGGTACATACCCAAAAACGTACTCGCCGCAGCAGCAGCGCAACGCCGTGTCGGAGCGTCTAGCTGAGACCGCGTTCCACCATGACCACGAGCCGCTCTCCCAGCGCCAGAACCTTCTCATTCGGCAGGGTATGCAGCGGCCCCTCCAGCGCCAGGCGCGCCAGCCCGTGAACTGTCGACCAGGCGAGGTACTCCGCATCTTTGCGGTCCTTCTTGCTCAACAGCCCACTTTGCTGCATGCGATTCAAGGCCAGCGAGAGCAACTCAAATGGATTCAGGCCCATGGATGCGGCATTCGCCGAGTTAGGGACATCCACCGCGGGGGGAACCGAGAACGCCGTGCGGAACATTCCCGGCTCTTTGATCGCAAATCGCAGATAACCCATCCCCACCGCGCGCAGACTCTTTCGCGCAAACACCTGAGGATCGCGCCCCAGCCCGGTCTTACCCATCTCCTCTTCAATCGCCGCCGCCAGCCTCGACAAGCACTCCGACCGCACAGCGTCCAGCAGCGCCGCCTGGTTTGCAAAATGCCTGTATGCGGCGTTCGGGGAAACCATAGCCCGCCGCGTCGCCTCACGCAACACAACAGCATCCGGGCCGCCGACCCGCGCCATCTCCAACCCCGCCGCCACCAGCGCATTGCGCAGGTCTCCATGGCGAAATGTCTTCCGTCTCTGAACCGAGGCGCTTTTTTTCATGTCCGTTTCATCAAAGTGTATCGCGAGGGAGAACAATTGTAGACAGCGTCCACTTAAGGTCGTATGGTAGGTGGACAGCGTTGACTTTGCCCCAAAACGATCGCGAGAAAGAAGGTGCAACATGGCGGACGGATTCATCTGGTACGAACTGGTGACGAACGACATGGACAAGGCAGTCGACTTCTACAAAAAAGTAGTCGGCTGGGCTATCAAGGACTCCGGCATGCCCGGCGTGCGCTACATGCTCTTCGGCAAAGACGGCAAAGACGTCGGCGGGATCATGACATGGGCTGGAGCGGGCGCGCCGAGGATGCCTCCCGAGTGGATGGGCCACATCCGCACCGCCCAGCTCGATGCGGAGCTACAGGCCGTAGCGGCCGACGGCGGCGTCATCGTAAAGCCCGCTCAGGACATCCCCGGGGTCGGTCGCTTCGCTGTGGTGATGGACCCGCAAAAGGTGAAATACCTGCTCTTCGAACCAGGCAGGCGAGAGGCTCCACCACGCCTGGATCAAATGGCCGTGGGCAGCGTGGGTTGGCATGAACTGCTCACCGACGACGCAGCAAAAGCCTTCGATTACTACTCCAGGCACTACGGCTGGCGGAAGGACTATGCGCACGATATGGGCGCGATGGGCATCTATCAGACCTTCCGCACCGACAAACCCCTCTATTCCGGCGGAATGATGAACCTCAAAGCTCCGGGCATGCCCGAAGGCATACCGCCGCACTGGAAGTTCTACTTCGTCGTCGACGACATTGAGGCGGCGCAGAAACGTGTGATCGACGCCGGCGGGAAAATACTTCTGCCTCCGACGGAGACGCCCGGGGGCTCACGCATCCTGCAGGCCGCCGACGATCAGGACTGCAAGTTTGCTTTGATGCAGGGGCCAAGATCCTAGCGCCGGACGATCTCCCAGCACTTGGCGTACTTCCAGCTCACATAGACCGAGTGGTAAGCATGGAGAAGCAGTCCCTCTCGTCCGTCCAGAAAACCGAGACGCACGATGTAGTGGTAGAGGAAGGTGGCGATCGGATTCAGCACGGCATAAAACAGGAAGGAAAGCAGGCTTCGGCACTTGCCGCCGCCGGCGGCCATGGGCGCGCTGAGGGTGCTATAGCGATCCATATGCTCGATATAGCAGGCCAGCGTGGGATAGGCGTAGTGCATCAGGTCGCCGGTGAGGCGGCCCGTCTTGCCCTCGAAGTGCAGCGTTTCGTGGACCGGGCGCGCCTCAAACTCCGCGGCGCCCCGGCGGAAAAGCCTCAGCTTGCGGTCCGGGTAGAATCCGCCAAAGCGAATCCAGCGCCCGAGGAAGAGATTGCGGCGCGGAAACGAATAGCCGTCGTATTCCGGTTCGCGCTGCAGCAGATCCCAGATCTCCTTGGCCAGCCGGTCGCTCAGCGCCTCGTCCGCATCGAGCGAAAGAATCCAATCGCCGGCGCATTTATCGAGCGCGGAATTCTTCTGCGCCGCAAATCCCCGCCACTCCTCCACGAAAAATCCGGCCTGGAATCGGTGCGCGATCTCCCGGGTGCGGTCGCTGGAGCCGCTGTCCACAATCACGATCTGGTCGGCCCACTCCACGCTGTTCAGCGTGCGTTCCAGGTTCGCTTCTTCGTTGCGCGTAATGATGGCGACCGAGAGGGTTTGCCGCATCGTGCGCTCGCTCAAAAACCCATGGGTCAGCAGAGCTGGAAGGAAGAGGACCCCAGGCGTTCGCCGATCAGCCGAGCGACCAGGTCCGGCAGCATTTCCCCCGTTTTCGGCAAAAGAAAATTACCGCCGCTCTCCGGCCAGTCGAGTTTAAAGCTGGTGGAGAGAGCGGAGATCCAAATCTGGCGAGCCGGCGCATTGGGGGTAATGACGAATTTTCCGGGGGGGCTGTCGAAGGCGATGGTGAGAACGCCGTTCTGATCTTCCACCTCGAAACCGGCCTCCTCTTCGACCTGGATGAGGCTCTTCTTCAACGATTCGAGGGCTGCATCGGCCCGGCGCCGGAAGGCGTTCTCGTCGAGCATGCATTGAGTGTAACAAGCAACCCGGACATTATCGGACCTGAACGGGCGGGCCGGGTCGCCCTGCATCCTGAGACACGGCCCTCAAGCAGACGGGAAGCTTCCCGGTTCGCTCAGTTTTTCACCGCGGCGGCGATTTTCGGGGTTCCGCTCACGATCGCTTTCAGCTCCGGGTCGCCGGCCAGGATCTCGAGGATGGTGCGGGTCACCTTTTCATCGACCTCCGCCACTTGGCGCAGACCCACCGGATACCGCACGATGTATTCCAGACCCACGTCGGCGGCCTGCAGCCGGGCGAACGGCGCGGGCGCCTGCAGGGGTACGTCGAGCTGCCGCTCCAGGGTCTTGTGTTCCCGCTCCATCTCCGCCCGGTATTCGGCAAAGATGCCCTGAATCGCGCTGAGAACTTTCTTCTCCAAGGGTTTGCAATCTGCGCCGGGCGCCAGCAGCAGCGTCAATTCATGCCATGCATAGAAGGCCCCGGGAAGCTGTTTGAACAGCGGCGTGGGCTGGAACAGCACGGAGTTGGCGAAGACTACGATCCGCCCGGTGGGGTAGATATCGATGCCCGTGCCCGCCAGCTCCATCAGATAGATGCGCAGCAGGCCCACATCCACCACGTCGCCGGTGACCCCGGAGATTGAGATGCGATCGCCCACCCGCACTCCCCACTTGCCGACCAGAAAGAAATAGGCGGCCACGGAGAGAAGAACGGTTTGCAGGCCCACCGCGAGACCGGCGGTGATGAACCCGGCAAAGGTGGCCAGGGAGCTGAACTCGCTGACAAACCCCAGAATGACCACCAGACCCACGCTGAAGGCCACAGCCACCCGGCGCAGCAGCATAAATTGCCTGCGCCTCCGCACGTCGCGGACGTAACTGACGGTGAAGCGGCGCCAAAGCTCGGAGAGCAGCAGGACCACGGACATCGCGAGAACGATAAAGGCGACGTGAAACAATACGCTGCGCAGAGCGCGGCCGGACTGGCGTCCAATCGAGTCCCGCCACTGTTGCAAATTCGACCCGCACTGATCGAGCAGCAGAATCTCCTGGTTCGCCGGCACGGTGACGGTGGAGATCTGCTTGAACCGGGCCGCCAGAGCATCGAACTGCTGGCGGGATACCGCCGGCAGGGTGGCGGCGCCGGCCTTGGCCGGGGTTGCGGACGGCGCGGGTGAGCCGGCTTCGGCGGCCAGGGCCTGACCCTGTTCCAGCGTGTCGTGCATCGCGGCCCGCATCGGCGCGAGCAGGGCGACGGCCGAAGCGCTGGCCATCGCAGCCTGGTTCTGCAGGCTCTTCAGCTCCTCCATTTCCCGCCACAGATCGTACAGATACGCGGTCTCCCCGATCAGTCCCGCCGAATTTCCGGGAGCGGCGGAGGCCCCTGGGGTTTTGGCCGCGGTCTTCGGCTTTTCGCCATTGGCCAGTTCGGGAACGGATCGTTTCAGCCTGGCGACGTTGCCTTCCAGGCCTTTCGCTTCAGCCGCGCCGTCCGCATCGGCGAAGCGGAGCAACTGCTCTATCGCGGTCCGGCTGGCGTTGTTCAGGTCCAGCTCGCCCTGCAGCGCATCCCGCTCCTGCATGAGGGCGCCGGCGCGCCGGGCCGCGGCGCCGGTCAGCCGGCCGCTCAGTTCCTGGTTGATCGCATCGATCCGGGCCGCAATCGCCTGCTTGCGTTTGTCGTTTTCCTGCAACATCGACTCCAGACGGGAGCGGGAAATTCCGCCGGCGGGTGGGGGACCTTCCGAGGATGCGGAGGAAGGCATCATGGCCGCCTGCGCCTCTGCCGATTGGAAGGCAAGCTGCACGACCTGTCCGGCGAGGTTTACGGCATTTGCCTCGTATACGGCATCGCTTGGCTGGCCGAGAAAGAGATTTCCGGCTGTAAGCCTCCGATACAGATTGATCACGACGTTCAGGTGGTCGATGATGCCTCGGTTGTCGAGGGCGGGAGCGACGCCCGCCGCCGTTTCGGCAACATCCAGCTCGGTGTGGAACAGAGTGCCTGCGCCGGCGACGCCAACGCCGACGGCGCCGACGCAGAGAAGCAGGAGAAAAGACAGCCGGGACCGCGAGGTTCCGCGGCCTATCATGGGGGCGTTCATCGGACCAGTGTAGACGTCCTCCCCACCCGGCCGCGCTCACCCATCATGGGCATGCGTCTGGGGGATGGGGCCGGGGGATGCGGGACTCCGCGAAGACTGCGCCAGGCGGCAACGAACTGCAAAGGCCCAATCGTGGCATCTGCCGCGTAGCAGGATGGTCTTGCCGGATCAATCGATGGGATTTGAAGCGGTCTCGCCCCGGGCCCGGTGGCTTGGGCGAAGGCCATACGCCGCGCCTTGCTGGCTGGCCCGGACCATGGAGGCGGAAGAGTGGCGCTCGGAAGCTTCGAGCCGCCTCACGCGGTGCGCATCTGGACGGAGTTCCCGGCTTCCGCCGCGGCGGCCGCCAGGATGCGGTGGTGGATGGTAAAGAGAGCCAGCTCCAAACGGTCGGATACGCCGGTTTTATCGTAGACGCTCCGCAGATAATTCTTGATCACCTGCTCGGTGGTGCCCAGCCGCAAAGCGATTTCCTTGTTCTTGCATCCTTGCACGATCAGCGCGACGATCTTCATTTCCTTCGGCGTGAGCCGGTCGCGAACGCGGGCGCCGACCGAGTCCTCTTCTTCCAGGCCGATGGCCTCGGCGGGACGCTGCACGGAAGAGTATCCCTTGATGACCCGATGGACGCATTCCACCAGCGCCTGGCCCGTAGTGTTGCGATACACGACGCCTCGAATATCGTGCGCGGTGAAAATCTGGGCCGGCTCCCCGTTTTCCGCAATCACCACCGCTCGGCTGCCCGCGGATTTCACGTGCGACATCAGATCCTGATAGTCGGGGCGGAGGGCGGAGGCGAACAGCACGATCGAAGAACGGTAGGCGTCTACCGATAGAATCAGGCGCTCCAGATCCGCGCATTGCGCGGCAACGCGAAAGTCCTCTTCGATGGCGAGAACCTTGGCGATGCCAGCGCGAAAGATGGCCTGGTTATCGGCCAGAATGATTTTGTTCATGGACCTGCCTTTTTTGCGGCGCCACGACTGCCTCGCAGAGTGATCGCCCTTGCGGCCCGCGCCAAACGCAGTTGATTGAGCTTCCGGCCTCCGCCACGCAGGCGATCCTGCCCCGGCATAGCCGTCTCGCTCAAGGTATCCACCGCGCCTGCCGCAGAATCGGTTCGTCCCGGTCTGCAACAAGCGCGGGCCACAGTTTTCGAACGATGGGTGCTCGCAATTACTGGTGTTGCGTTATTAAGCCTAGCGGCTCGGGCGGGAAAGAAAACTCCACGAAAGTGGCACGCCAACGGACTCAAGTCGCTGTCTCGACTGAGTTTGGGTCACATGCGGCCGGGCGGCGCGCGGTCCGCGCGGCCAGGCCATACACTACGGATGTCACCGGATGGGAAAGCCAGTCATCCTCGCCATAGACGACGACGTCAGCGTGCTGGAGACGATCGTCCAGGATCTGCGCCGCAAATATGCCGCGGACTATCGCATCGTGCGCGCCGCTTCGGGACAGGCCGCGCTCGATATCTGCGGCCAGCTCGACCAGAGAGGCGATTCGGTCGCGCTGTTTCTTTCCGACCAGCGAATGCCGGGAATGACGGGCGTGGAGCTGCTGACCCGCGCGGCGGCGCGCTACCCGGATTCGAAGCGCGCGTTGTTGACCGCGTATGCCGATACCGAGGCGGCCATCCGGGCCATCAATACGGCGAAGATCGATTATTACCTGACCAAGCCCTGGGATCCGCCGGAGGAGCGCCTGTATCCGGTCCTCGACGACCTGCTGGAGCGATGGCAGGAAGGCTACCGGCCCCCGTTTGAGGGGCTCCGGGTGGTCGGCCTCCGCTACGGGCAACGGGAGCATGCGCTGCGGGAGTTTCTCTCCCGCAACCACGTTCCCTACCTGTGGTTCGATCCGGAGCGCGGCGGGGAGGCCCTGGATCTGTTGAGCCGATACCGCCTGGACGATCGCCGCCTGCCGGTCGTTCTTTTCCCCGACGGCAACGCTCTGGTCAGGCCGGATCAGGGGGAGATGGCGGCGCGGATTGGCTTGCGAACACAGGCGGAGAGGGAATTCTACGATCTGGCCATTGTGGGAGCCGGCCCGGCCGGGCTGGCGGCTGCGGTCTACGCGGCCTCGGAGGGTCTGCGCACCCTGGTCATCGAAAGCCGCGCCGCAGGCGGGCAGGCGGGCTCCAGCTCAAGGATCGACAACTATTTGGGCTTTCCCGCGGGTTTATCCGGAGGGGATCTGGCCCGGCGCGCCCTGACCCAGGCGCGGCGATTCAACGCCGAGTTCGTGATGCAGCAGGCCACGGGCATCCGGACCGAAAACCCCTACATTTTCGTGCAATTGGCGGACGGCCGGGAGGTGTCGTGCCATGTTGCGCTGATCGCCACGGGGGTGGATTATCGGCGGCTCGCCACTCCCGGAGCGGAGCGGCTGGCCGGGGCCGGGGTCTATTATGGCGCCGCGCTTGCGGAAGCGGCCTCCTGCGCGGACGAAGAGGTTTTCCTCGTCGGGGGCGCCAATTCCGCCGGCCAGGCGGCGCTGCACTTCGCCCGGCACGCCCGGCGCGTTACGATGCTGGTTCGCGGGGATTCGATCCAAAGCAGCATGTCAAAATACTTGATCGACCAGATCGATCAAACATCCAACGTTGTGGTGCGGACCGGCTCCGAGGTAGTGGAGGCGCTGGGTGAGACCCGGTTGGAGGGCCTGCGAATCCGTGGTCCGGAGGGGGAAGCGAGCCTTCCCGCCGCGGCGCTCTTCATCTTTATCGGCGCGGAGCCGCACACCTCCTGGCTGCCGGAGAGCATTCTGCGGGATGCGGATGGTTTCGTGCTGTCCGGCCCGGACTTGAAATCCGGGGGAAAACTGCCCAGGAGCTGGACTGAAGCCAGAGAGCCCTATCTGCTGGAGACCAGCGTTCCGGGGATCTTTGTCGCCGGAGATGTGCGCCACGGCTCGGTGAAGAGAGCGGCCTCCGCGGTGGGCGAAGGCTCGATCGCGGTGCAGTTCATGCATAAGCACCTGGCCCGCTTTTAGCGGACGGGGAGTCTTGCCACGCGCTGGCGGTGGCCGAAGGTTTCGTACCCGAAGATGACGGATCCGAAAAGAGTTTCGCGGATCGAAGACGTGGAGGCCGGCAGTCTTCTCGAGCGGTTGGGAGGAGTTTCGGCGTTTTCCGGCGCAACGGCGGAGGAGTTGGCCTGTCTCGGCCGTGTGGATCTCGTCCAAGCCGAGCCGGGGATTGACGTACTACGCCTGTTTCCGGGCCGGCGCTGCTTTTGGATTGTTCTCTCCGGCGAACTTCGCGTGGAGATGCCGGCCTCCGCCGGCGATCGATTGCAACTCGGCCGGCTAAGCGCGGGAGAGAGCTTCGGGGAGATTCCACTGCTCACCGGGCAGGATCCGCTGGCCACCATCACCGCGGTTACGCCGGCAGTGCTGGTGGCCATCCAGGAAGAGGTGTTCTGGGAGCTCATGCTGGAGTGCCCGAAGATCCGCACCGCCGTGCTGGGGAATATGGCGCGCCGGCTCCAGCATTATCAATCGCAGGCGCTGCACCGGGAGAAATTGATCTCCCTGGGGACCATGTGGACCGGATTGATGCACGAATTGAAGAATCCCGGCATGGCGGCGCGGCGCGCGGCGTCGCAGATGCGGGCGAATATCGGCAGCCTGCAGCAGATTACCGTGCGCATGTGCGGCGGGCCGCCCCTTACCGCCAGCCAAAAGGAGTGCCTGCGGGATCTGCAGGAGCAGGCTATGGCCCCGCCGACCCACCCTCCGCGCAGCTCGCTGGAGCAGTCCGACGCGGAGGAGGAGTTGGCCGCCTGGCTGGAGGCGCAGGGAATCGAAGATTCCTGGAAGCTTTCAGGGACCCTCGCCGCCATCGGTTTCACCGCCCGCGCGCTCTCCTGCGCGCAGGCCCAATTTCCCGGCGCCGCCTTGTCCGATCCGCTGCACTGGATCGACGCATTGATTTCGAGCACGCAACTGGTGGACACCATCGAGGAGAGCATTTCCCGCATCACCGAACTGGTGTACGCGGTGAAGCAATACGCCTATGAGGACAAGGCGCAGCGCAGTCAGATCGACATCCACACCAGCATCCAGAGCACTCTGGTGATCCTGGCCCACAAATTCCGGCTAAAAGATCTGACGGTGGAGCGGCGCTTCGCGCCCGACCTGCCGCC
>JAJYZK010000283.1 GCA_021799945.1 Acidobacteriota bacterium | reverse complement strand
CTCCCGTTATGATCCCAACCAGCATGATCATCGCCATCATCACCGGCAGAGGTTTCGCCTATGACCACTCGCAGAGAGTTTGTTCGCACTTCCGCTAAGGCATTCACGACTATGATTGTGTCCAGTCTCCCGGCATTCGCGGCTACAGAACAGCAAGCCGCTATCGACGCTCATGCGCATATTTTCACCAACCACCTCCACATCGCGCGCTTTCACCGCTATATCCCCAATGAAAGCGCTCCGGTCGAAGAGTTCCTGGCCCTGCTCCGCAAATTTCACTTCACCGGCGGCGTCAATATTCAGCCCAGCTTTCTAGGGACGGATGACAGTTACCTGCTCTCCTGCCTTCGGGAACACCCCCATCGTCTGCGCGGCGTCATCGTCATCGATCCCAAAACCGGTCTTGAGACCATCGAGCATCATCGCCAGGCCGGATGCACCGGCGTCCGCCTCAACCTCTTCGGTCTACCCGATCCTCCGCTCGCCGATCCCGACTGGACGCGCATCCTGTCGCACATGAAAGCGATCGGCTGGCACGTTGAACTGCACGTGGAAGCTCGCCGCATCCATGAGATCGCCCCGCCCATCCTCCACGCCGGCGTGCCCCTCGTCGTGGACCACTTCGGTCGTCCCGATCCCGCCCTCGGCATCGCCGATCCCGGGTTTCAATACCTGCTTTCCCTCGGTTCCACCCGGCAGGTCTGGGTAAAGACCTCCGCGTACTATCGCACCGGCGGTCCGGTGCGCGGCACCCAGTTTGCCTTCGCCGCCCTTCCCCTCCTCAAGCAGCACTTCGGCCTGGATCGCATGCTCTGGGGTAGCGATTGGCCGCACACTCAATTTGAAAACGTCATGAGCTACCAGGAGGCCTATAACTTCATGTTGAGGATGTACCCCGATCCTGCCGAGCGCAGCATCGTCCTCGGCAGCACGCCGGAGCGCCTCTATCACTTCCCGGCAAGGATGCCATCCCATGGCTGACAACACAGCGCGCAGAGAGTTCCTCCGTCTGGCCGGAAAGGGTGCGGCAACCGGCATGCTTCTTCCCGGCCTCGCTGCGGCGCAGTCCGGCCCAGCACAAGCCACCGCGGCCCAATCCGCCTCACGCGACGGCAAGCCGCTCCGGATTCCGCCGGCCGTCTGGAACGTCAGAGCATCGGACGCCGCGGGCGATGGCAAAACCATCGACACGCCCGCCATCAACAGCCTCATCGAGCGAGCCGCCCATGCCGGAGGCGGTTTGATCTGGTTCCCGCCCGGAATCTACGCCTGCTACTCCATCCATCTTCGCAGCAACGTTGCGTTGTATCTCGACGCCGGCGCCGTGATTCTGGCTGCGGACGCCCCGCCATCCGGCGGCTACGATCACCCGGAGTCCAACCAGCCCTGGGAGGCCTATCAGGACTTTGGGCACAATCACTGGCACAACAGCCTCATCTGGGGGGAAGATCTCCAGAACATCTCCATCACCGGCCCCGGCCGCATCTGGGGACGGGGGTTGAGCAAAGGGCGCGGCTCCGGTCCTGACGCAAATACTCCGGGCGTGGCCAACAAGGCCATCGCTCTCAAGAACTGCCGCTCCGTCATCCTTCGCGACTTTCAGATCCTCCAGGGCGGTCACTTTGGCATCCTGGCCACGGGAGTCAACAACCTCACCATCGACAACCTCACCATCGATACCAACCGCGATGGCATGGACATCGACTGCTGCCGCAATGTTCGCATCTCGAACTGCACCGTCAACTCGCCATGGGACGACGGCATCTGCCTCAAGTCCTCCTACGCCCTCGGACGCGCCGTCCTCACCGAAGACGTCACTGTCAGCAACTGCTTCGTCACCGCCGGCTATGAACTCGGCAGCGTCCTTGATGGAACATTCCGCGGATTTCCCGACGGAACGCCGGTAGCCCGCCAGGGGCGTATTAAATTGGGCACAGAGTCAGCCGGCGGCTTTCGCAATATTGCGATCTCGAACTGCGTGCTCGACGGCTGCAAGGGCCTGGCGCTGGAGACCGTCGACGGGGGGCTGCTGGAGGAGGTTGCGATCTCCAACATCACCCTTCGTTCCATCACCGATACTCCCCTCTTTCTGCGGCTGGGCAGAAGGATGCGCGCGCCCCAGGGATCCTCCATCGGAACCTTGAACCGCGTCTTGATCGACAACATCGTCAGCTACGACTGCGCTTCGCCGCTACCCGTCATGATCATGGGCGTTCCGGATCATCCCGTGGCGGACATTCGAATCAATAACTTGTACCTGCATCATCGTCCCGCCGCGCCGGCATCCCAGGCCTCGGCCGCGCCGCCGGAGCAGCAAACACTCTATCCGGAGGCAAACCGCTTCGGTCCCATGCCATCCCAGGGATTCTTCATCCGCCACGCGCGCAATATCACCATCGCCAACACCGAGATCGCCTGTGCGAGCGCTGATAGAAGGCCCTTTTTCGCCCTCGCCGATGTCAACGATATCGACCTGTTTCGCGTCCGCATGCGCGCCCCGGAACCTGCCCCGCGATTCCTGCTTCAGGATGTTCGCGAACTCAGGATCTCCGCCTGCCGCGGTATGGCCGACCAGAATATATCGTGGGTAAAGAATCGCGTAATCTGAAAGGGAGCACGCGGTACATTCGGCAAGAGCGTTTCAAACTCGGCAGGAGAGTTCCGGCCACACCTCTTCGAGAACCGCTGTAGAAATCTGTTGTGATGAAGGATCCGAAAGACTCCAAAGATCTGAATGTATAAAATCTGCTAGACGGGCTGGACGGACTGGCGATTGCCAGTGGAGAAGCTTCGATCACCATGCCGCAGAACGATCCAAACCGCCGCGATTTCCTCCGGGCCTCGGCTCTCTCCGGTCTGCTCTTCGGCGCCACCGCCGGAGCTTCGATGCTCCCGCAGCAAGAAGCATCTTCACAGCAGAAAGCCGATGCGGGCGAGAGCCGGCAGCCACCGAATATCGTCCTCTACTGCTGCGATCAGATGCGTACGGATTTTGTAGGCGCGTTTGGCGAGAACTCCATGAGCCGCACGCCCACTCTAAATCGCATGGTGCGGCGCGGATCCTCCTTTCGTCACGCCGTCACCAACCAGCCGCTCTGCTCACCCTCTCGCGCCTGCATGATCACCGGGCGCTATGCCACGGAAACCGGCGAGTGGAAGATCGGTGTCGGCATGAGAACCGATCTGCCCACTCTTGCCTCCGTCCTCACGGAAAACGGCTATACCTCCAACTTCATCGGCAAATGGCACCTCATGGCCTCCGACCGCAAGAAGGGCGTGGGCCAGGGATGGGTTCCGCCGCATCTTCGCTATGGATTCGACGGCCTCTGGGAAGGAGCCAACGAGTTCGAGTGGACCACCCACCCCTACTACGGAACCATCTGGAACAACGCCGGCGATCCCATCGACTATAAGGATCAATACCGCGTCGATTTCATCACCCAGCAGGCCGTCGCGTTTCTCCGCCAGCCTCACGCCAAGCCGTTCCTGCTCTACATCTCCCAACTCGAGCCGCACCAGCAGAACGATTTGCGGCGCATGGTCGCTCCCAAGGGCTACGCCGAGCGATTCACCAATCCGCAGGTGCCGGCCGACTGCCTTCGCCTACCCGGCGATTGGCAGCAACAGCTACCTGATTACTACGGCTGCATCCAGAAGATCGATGAGTCCGTGGCCACCGTTCTCAAGACCCTCGAAGAACAGGGTATGGCCGAGAACACCATCGTCTGCTTCATCAGCGACCACGGCTGCCACTTTGAAACCCGCAACGCCGAATATAAACGCAGCCCCCATGATGCCTCCATCCGCTTCCCGTTCATCCTCACCGGTCCCGGATTGAACCATGGCATCGTGCGGGATGAGATCGTCTCCATGATCGATCTGACTCCCACGCTGCTGGCCGCCGTCGGAGCTCCCATCCCGCCCTCCATGAAAGGCCGCAATGCGCTGCCGCTGCTCACCTCGCAACTCGCCCGAGACCAATGGGACGACGTTGCCTATATTCAGATCAGCGACTCCATGGTGGGCCGCGCCATTCGCACACGGGAGTGGTGTTATTGCGTAGCCGACCGCTCCAAAATCGGCAACGAGGTTCCCGCCGGCATGCACTACGAGGAGTACCAGATGTACAACATGTTGGACGACCCGAATCAGCAGGTGAACCTGGCTGCGCGCAAGGAGTTCCGCGACCAGGCGGCCATCCTTCGCAAGCTGCTGCTAAAAAAGATGGTCGAAGCCGGCGAACCTGAAGCCGAGATTGCTCCCGCCCGCCTATATCCGTAAGGTCTTTCTGCGCGCCGCTCCATGCGGGCAACATGCGAAACGAGCGAATGCCATGAGCTCCCATGATTGCTCCCTTCACACGTTCCGTCCGGTTTTTGGAGGCAAGCATCTCGACGCAGAGGCGCTACGAGTCGATATGGGCGCGGATGGAAAGTCCGGTACCCCTTTCCCCTCCTACAACTCCGACCCCGGAAGCAGCCTCATCCCATCGGCCGCTCGCGGCGGCAACATACCCTCGAATCCGCACCTTGCCGACCGAAATCGGCTCCTCTGCGCAAGGCAATGGGGATTTGCGAAGCCCTGAGGACTCGCGATAACGGAAAAACTCCACTAAGATGCTCATGGCTACACGTTTTCCGCTGGAGGTCAAAGTTTGAGTCTCACCCTGAAGGACCGCACCCCTGTACGCGCCAAAATCTCTGCCGTAGGAACTTACGTTCCACCCCGCCTGCTG
>JAJYZK010000282.1 GCA_021799945.1 Acidobacteriota bacterium | reverse complement strand
GGGCGCCGGCTTTGCGGCGCTGCCCCTCTCGAGGAACCGGTCCGCATCCATGGAATCAGCTCCCGGAGTCCTCGGTGCGGTCCCTCGCAGCCGAGTATAAATAGCTCTCCCCGAAGGGCGACGGACCGAGATGCCTCCCAACCAGAATGAGGGCGTTGCGATCCACGCCCGAGGCCTTGGCCATCCCCTGGATGGTCGCCAGGGTGCCGCGCAGGATGCGTTCGTCGGGCCAACTCACCCGAAAGGCGACGATCGCCGGACAGTCTGCTCCATAGAGGGGAAGCAATTGCGACGTGACCTGTTCGAGATTCAGGATGGAAAGGTGAATGGCGAGCGTCGCGCCGCTGCGGCCCAGAGCTGCGAGCTCTTCTCCCGCGGGCATCGGCGTAGACCGGGTGGAGGTGCGGGTGAGAATGACGGTCTGCGCCACATTCGGCAGCGTGAGTTCCTGATGCAGAGCGGCGGAAGCGGCGGCGAAGGCGGGGACGCCCGGGGTGACGTCGTACGGAATGCCGAGCCGCTCCAGGCGGCGAATCTGCTCGGCCATCGTGCTCCAGATGGAAAGATCGCCGGAGTGAATGCGCGCCACATCCAGTCCTTTTTCATGCGCATCGGCGATCTCCGCGATAATCTCCTCCAGATTCATTTCGGCGGTATCGCGTATGCGGGCGCCGGGGGGCGCATAGGCAAGGATCTCCCGGGGCACCAGGGAGCCGGCATAGAGGCAGACCGGCGACCGGCGGATGAGGTTCCGGCCACGCAGGGTGAGCAGATCGGCGGCGCCCGGGCCCGCCCCGATGAAATGAACGGTCATGCCGGGCCCGCGGCCGCGAGCGAAGCCACCGCGCAGGTGCAGTAGCGGCCCGTCCGGCGGGGGACGATCAGATGCGCGGACGGGCCGAGGGAGGCCAGCGCAGAGGCTTCCGCAACACTGGCTGTACTCGTTTTCGCGAGCGTAAAGGAAGAACCCGCGGTGGTTCCCGCCACGTTCGCCAGAACGCTGGCCGGAAAGAGGACGAGGGGAAGACCCAGGTTCGAGGCGACAATCTCGGCGATCGAAGCGCGGCGATCCAGAGCCGCGATCACGCTGCCGGGAGGAATCTGGACGATGCACGTTTCAATCAGCCGGAGCAGATCGTCGCTGCGCGCGCGGGAGGAGCAGCCGATTCCGATGGCAAGCTGCCGGCGCCGGGTCCAATCGGTCACGGCTTGGTTACCGTCCATTGCGTGATCGGCATCATGGGCCGCCAGACGTAGGAGCTCCCGATGCGATCGGCCCGGGAAGCCGCCAAGCGCATCAGATCGCCTCCATAAATTGTATGCCTTGCCGCCAGCGCAGCCTCGCTGTGAAGCGTAACCGCATTGGCGACCAGGCGGCCGCCGCGAGGCAGGATGGCCCAGCAGGCGTCAAACAGAGCGTCATTGCCGACGCCGCCTCCGAGAAAGATCGCATCGGGCGGGGCCAGGCCGGCAAAGGCGGCGGGCGCCATCCCCTGGACGACCTGCAGCCTGGGGACGCCGAGCCGCAAGGCATTCGCGCGGATTCGCGCAGCGCGGTCCTCGCGCGCTTCGAAGGCGACGCAGGAACACGACGGGCAAAGACGCATCCACTCGATCCCGATCGAACCCGCGCCCGCTCCGATATCCCAGAGGGTTTGGTTGGGCAGGGGCGCGAGCCGGGCGAGCGTCACGGCCCGCACTTCCCTCTTGGTCAATTGTCCATCCGCATCGAAGACATCGTCGGGCAGCCCCGGCGCCAGGGACTGCGGCTTGGCCGCCGCGTCCGGGGCGCAGCGCACGGCCATCAGATTCAGCTTCCCGCACGGCCGGTCCGGCCAGTCGGCGGCCCGTTTCCCCCAGTTGCGCTCGGAGGGGCCGCCGAGATTTTCGAACACGTCGATGCGGCTCGGCCCATATCCGGATTCCGTCAGAAACCGCGCGACGGTCTTCGGCGTGCTTCCGTCCTTCGAAAAAATGACGACGCGCTGACCGGGCGAGAGATGGAGAAGCACCTGCTCCACCGGTTGCTCGACCAGGCTCACCAGATGCGTCTCCGCCATGGGCCAGCCGAGGCGCGCACAGGCGAGGGAGAAGGCGGAGACCTGGGGAATAACGCGAAACTCCGCTGCGGGCAGGCCGCGGGTGAGCGGCGCGCCAACCCCGTACAGCATCGGATCGCCGCTGGCCAGAACGGTCACTCTCTTCTTCCCGCGATCCTCGGTAAGGATTCGCTGAATGGCCGGGGCCATCGGGGAAGGCCAGGGAATGCGCACGGCGGAGGACTCCGCCGCCGGGGTCAAGGCCAGGTGGCGCGCCCCCCCATAGAGCGCCTCGGCGGACTGAATCGCCCGCCTGGCCTCCGCATTCAGTCCCTCCCAGCCATCTTCGCCAATGCCGACGATGGACAGCCAATGCCCGGCGGGGGTCATGCGCCGGGACCCCTTTCGCCATAACTGCGGGGAGTGTAGATGAGCCTTCTGCCGTTCGCCAGGACCAGCCCCCGAGTTGTCGAGGAGCCGATGAGAATGACGGTTTGCATATCGGCCTGCGACGGATCGAAGCGTTCAAGATCCGTCACGGTGACATGTTCTCCGGACCTGCCTACGCTGCGCGCCAGAACCACCGGCGTCTCCGGGCCCCTGTGCCGGGCGAGGATCTTCCGCGCTTCGGCGAGTTGCCACAGCCGTTGCGACGAGATCGGATTGTAGATGGCGATGGCATAGTCGGCGGAGGCCGCGGCTTCCAGCCGCTTGGCGATCATGTCCCAGGGTTTGAGCCGGTCCGACAGGGAGATGACGCAGAAGTCGTGCCCCAGAGGAGACCCCACCCTGGAGGCGGCCGCCTGCATGGCCGACAATCCGGGAAGGATGCGGATGTCGAGAGCGCGCCAGGCCGGCGGACCAGTGTCCACACACTCCAGCACCGCCGAGGCCATGGCGAAGATGCCGGGGTCGCCGGAGGAGACGACGCAGACGCGGCGGCCGGATTCGGCGAGCGAAAGCGCATGCCGCGCGCGGTCCGCTTCGACCTTGTTGTCGGAGCCGAAGCGGCGCTGCCCGGCTCTCACCGGAATCCGATCGAGATAGGCGTGATAGCCGACGAGGTCGGTCGCCTCGGAGAGCGCCTGCTGCGCCTCCGGCGTGATCCAGTCGGCGGCGCCCGGACCCAGGCCGACGACGCAGATCCAGCCGGCGGGGCGCGCAGGCTCCTGCACGCGGGCGGCAGCCGTATCGGGAATCAGAATGAGCGAGAAGTACGGCGCCTGGAGCGGGTCAACCTCGCCGAGCGGGAGGACACGCTCCTCCGTCATCGTCGCCCGCTCGATGAACAGCGCTCGCTCCGTAAGGCCGGCGGTCTCTATGGCCCGTTTCACCTTTGCGAAGTTTCGGCCGAGCTTCATGATGGCGAAGGCCCCCGGCCGGCTTAGCTTTGCGGCCAGAACCTCTTCGCAAAGCGTTCCCGGCAGCACCGTAAACTCGGCGTCCCGGCGAACCAGCGGCGTTCCAAGCTGCGCGGCCGCGCCCATGATGGACGTAACCCCGGGAATAACCTGGGTCGGGAATCGATGGGCGAGACGGTCATGCAGATACATGTACGAACCGTAAAAGAATGGGTCGCCCTCGCATACGACGGCCACGTCCCGGCCGTTTTCAAGATGGTCCGCGATCTGTGCGGCCATTTGGTCATAGAACTCGGACAGCGCCGCCTCGTAACCGCCTGGATGATCGGTCTCTTCGGTCGTAACGGGATATATCATCGGAAACTCGATCTGGCCGTGAACCAGCTCCGAGCAGATGATCGAACGCGCATTGCTTCGCCCGTGCCGGGCGCAAGGATAGGCGACCACCTGCGCCTGCCGGAGCGCGCGCTGCGCCTTCAGCGTAATCAGCTCCGGATCGCCGGGCCCGACGCCGACTCCGAAGAGCCGTCCGCTGCGCGCACCCGTGGTCATTCCTCTTCGCTCGCGAGCGCGTTGACCGCCGCGGCGGCGATGGCGCTCCCGCCGCGGCGTCCTCGAACCGTGAGGAAGGGCGCCTGCAGCCGATTGGCCGCGAGCGCCGCTTTCGATTCCGCCGCGCCCACAAACCCGACCGGAATCCCGATGATGAGCGCCGGCTGGAGCGCTTGGTCCGCGAACTCCGCCTCCAGCATCTCGAGGAGATGAAACAGGGCGGTAGGAGCGTTCCCGATCACCACAACCGAGCGGGGAAGCCGCTCCTTCCACAGCTCCACCGCCGCGGCGCTTCGGGTGGTGCGGAGTTTCGCCGCAAGTTCCGCGGTCCGGGCGTCGGAAAGCGAGCAAACGACCTCGTTATTCCGCGGGAGCCGGGAGCGCGTAATCCCGCTGGCCACCATGGCGGAATCGCACAACAGCGGCGCCCCCGCACGCAGCGCCTGGGCCCCGGCCGAGACTGCATCGGGCGAGGACTGAACGTCCTTGGCCAGATCCGTCATGCCGCAGGCATGAATCATGCGAACGACGACGCGAGCCAGGTCGGGCGGAAAAGCGGATAAGTCGGCCTCCCTCCGGATCATCGAAAAGGATTCCCGATAGATGGCGGCCCCGTCTTTGACGTAACTCATCGGGCGGCCGCCTCGGACAGCAATTCGCGGCGCCGGGCGGCGACTGCGTCCATTGCAAAATCACGCGAGCAGCCGGAGGCCACCGGGCGCCCCGCGATCTTCAGGCTGTAGCCGGAGGGGCCGGCCACCAGTTCCGCCGCCGCGCCGCGCCGCCGGCCGCATTGCTTCTCGCATCCAGAGAGATTCACCG
>JAJYZK010000007.1 GCA_021799945.1 Acidobacteriota bacterium | reverse complement strand
CAGCACGGATTTGTAGGGAGCGTCGCCGGTGGGATTCTCAATGGCGGTGTTCACGTCGCTGAAGAGTCCGAGATTGTAAAGCCTCCGCTGGGTCTCCAGCATCGCGCTTTGATCGAGGGGCTGGCCCGCATGCAGCACGATGCGCTGGTCGACGACGGATCGCCGCGTATGATCGATGCCGGAGAGAAGCACGTTCCGGACGAAGGTCCGGCGGCCGGGAGTAATGGTCATGATCAGGTCGATGCGATCCGGCTGTCCGGGCTCGGGCTGTTGGAAGAGACTGACATCGGCATCGCTGTAGCCTTCGCTGAAGTAATAGGTGAGCACCGTCTCCCGGTCCTGACCGAGCTTCGCCGGCGAATACGGCTGACCGGTAGTGGCGCTCAACTCCGGCTGAAAGCGGGCGATCTGCGCGGGAGTGGCGCCTTCGATCCGATAGCCGCCGATTCGCTGCTGCGCGCCCTCTTCAATGGTATAGACGACACGCAGATGGGCTTCCTTGGACGCTTTCCCGCGCACGTCGCTGTCGGTAATGCGCGGAATCACCTTCACATCGGTAAAGCCGTTGCTCTGATAGAGCGCCTTGATGCTGGCCACATCCTGATTCACCAGTTGCTGGCTGAGCAGTCCATGCCAATCAAGCAGCGTGGACGGACGAACCGAAATCCTCTCGAACAGAATCGTGTCGCTGAAGTAGCGATTGCCCGTAACCCGAACCGAATCGACAACGTGCGGTCTGCCTAAGTCCACGGTGTACAGGGCGGTGACATGCTGCGCGTCGCGGACCACCGGGCGGTGCGACACTTTGACGTCGAAAAAACCGCGATCCTGGAAATACGCGCGAAGATTCCTTTCGCCCTCGTTGAGCAGATCCTGGTCTACGGCCCCTTCTTCGTACACAGGAACAAGCTGCTTCAGCTTGCCCGCTCCGATGCGCGCCCCCTCTACTTGGATGTTCACGACCGGCCCTTGCTGGGCCAAAAAGGCGAAGTTAAGCCGGTTCATGGGCGCCACGTATTGGGTGGAGCGCAGACTGACCGAAGCCGCCAGGCGGTCCTGCTGGTTGTAGTGATTGCGCAAGGCCCGAAGGGCGTGCTGAACGGTATTGCGGTTGACTTTGCCGCCGGGCTTGAGCCGGGCGTCTTTGCGGAACTGTCGTCCGCTCAGACCGCTGTCGCCCTGGACCGCAACCCCGCCTACGCGGGCCGCGGGTCCGGCGGTAACCAGATAATTCAGATCGACCAGGCCGTCTTTGACATCGTAGACCTGGGTGCTCGCGATCTGGCCCCGATAGAATCCATTGTCCTGCAGCGCCTGCTGGATTCTACCGGCCGCATCCGGCAGATTTTCCTTGAAAAACGCAGCGCCGGCTTGCATCTGGGTGGCCCCCTGCACGACCGAAGCGAGGCGGAAGTCCTTGATTCCTTCCAGATTGACCCGGCGCAGAAACATTTGCGGAGTTCCGGAGAAAACAAGGGTAACTCCGCGGCCCGACCGCAGGCCCGCCGCTTCCACGGTCTGGTACAACCCGGTGGCGTACAGCCGCCGCAGGCTCTCCCGCACGCGGGCGGGGTCGAGCGGCTCTCCCGGCTGCTGCGGCAGTTCGCCGGGCAGCGGGTCCAGCCGGTCCTGCGTAACCCCTTGGAACTCCACCTTTTCCACCGTGAGGCCTCGCCATGCGAGCAGACTGGAGGGCGGCGCCTGGATCGCTTGGATCGCCTGGGTCTTCTGGGCACGACAAAGCGGGGCAATGGCCAAGATCACGCTCAGCGCAACCGCGTTCGCCACAATTTTCCGGGCGCGTGCTTGCAGCGGGATCACAACCAGAAAAACTCCTCCAGGGTGCGCCGATTTCTTGCGCTTCTTGGTGCGCTGGATTCGCCGGAGCCACGCGGACGGCCCGTTCCGCTCTGCCCCGCATTCCTTCCTTCCGCTCAGTTCGCTTCGACTTGCGCCGGGCAGCTTGCGGCGATCGCCTGGGCCAGCCGCTATCCAGCCCCCGTTCCACGCTCAGAGTGTTCAGTAGAATGTTACTGGAGCCGGAAGTGAATCTCACCCCTGAAGTAAATCCCTTGCGGGAACGCTACTCACGCCGGATTCTGTTTCCGGAGATCGGCGCGCGGGGAGAGATCAAACGGGCGGCTGGGCCAGGAGCCTGAGGGGTCGAGGCAACTTTTGCCGCGGCGCGACCCTCCAACCTAGCAAATTTTGCTGCGCATCGCTTGTCCAGACAGTGAATCCGGCGATTT
Organism: Acidobacteriota bacterium; assembly: GCA_021799945.1. GTDB lineage: Bacteria > Acidobacteriota > Terriglobia > Terriglobales > Acidobacteriaceae > PALSA-350. The sequence goes on along the minus strand of JAJYZK010000007.1, from coordinate 18,645 downwards.
GCGGCGTCGCTTCTGCGGCGGATCCAACTCGATGGAGAACAATGTCAGCTTCGACCAGGCCTGTCCCGACTTCTCCGGATAACGCGGATATCCGAAAGAGTTCCCCCACTCATCTGCGACGCAACCCGCCTATCGAGGGCGAGGCGGAAGCGATCGAGAAGGCGCAGGCAGGCGACGACGCGGCCTTCGAGACCCTGTACGCACTGCATAGGCGGCGCGTCTATTCGCTGTGCCTACGAATGCTGGGCAATGTCGCCGCGGCCGAAGACCTAACCCAGGAGGCCTTCCTGCAGCTTTATCGGAAGATCGCCACCTTCCGGGGGGATTCGGCCTTTTCCACTTGGCTTCATCGTCTGGCGGTCAATGTAGTGCTCATGCATCTGCGCAAAAAGGGCTTGCCCCAGGTTTCTCTGGAAGAAACGCTGGAGCCCTCGCAGGACGATGGCCCCAGGAAGGATATCGGCGCAAAGGACCTGGTGCTCTCCGGCTCCATCGACCGCGTCGCCCTGGAGCGGGCAGTCGAGGGGTTGCCCCCCGGATACCGGCTGGTTTTTGTCCTACACGACGTGGAAGGATACGAGCATAACGAGATTGCGGAAATGCTGGATTGTTCGATCGGAAACAGCAAGTCGCAGCTCCACAAGGCGCGCATGAAGCTGCGCGACCTGCTGCGGTCCGGCCAGAGGAAAGAGGGGGCCCAATGATGAACGAGCAGAGGCGTGGCAACCCTGCCCTAGCCGGCTGTGAAGAGTTTCAGAATCGATTGCCGGAGCTATTCGAGTCGGAGGTGGAGCTGGGCGGGGAAGAACACCTTCAGACTTGCGAGAACTGCGCGGCGCTGGTCCGGGATCTGACCTATATTGCGCAACAGGCGAAGCTTCTGTTGCCGATCCACGATCCCAACCCGTGCGTATGGGAAAACATCGAGCTGGCGCTTAAAAAAGAGGGCCCTCGCGCGAAATAAACCGCATAAGAAACCGACGGCTATGAAATCCCCAGTCCTCGTTTCTTCCTAGAGCCTGTTCTTCACTTTCGCGTGAGCGGCGTTGCGAGAGAAAATCGGGCCAGACGAGGCGGAGGACGAAAGCTGTGGTGGACCCACTGCCGAGGACGACAACGATGTATGGCCCGATTTTCGCCGCAACCCGGAGGGCTGGGGCCGGTTTTCCCCATTTCTTCGTCGCTCGTCGCTCGAAGATTCCCGATATTCGTCGCTCCTCGAACTGAGAAAAACTGGCTCCCAGCGCCGCCCGCGGGAAAGGGAATAACAGGCTCTAAACTATAATGCCCAGACAACATGACTGAGCATGGAAGGCGCGGCGTGGCCCCGCGGCGCGAACGCCTCTCGAGGCTGCTGCTCACCGGATTCATGGGGGCGGGGAAGTCGACGGTGGGGGCGCTGCTGGCGGTCGCGCTCGGCTGGCGATTTGTCGATCTGGATCGCTTTATCGAACAGGGAGACGGGGAAGACGGGGCGCCGGCCAAAACCGTCGCCGAGATTTTCAGGACACAGGGAGAAGCGCACTTCAGGCGCATGGAAGCCGCGGCCCTCCACAAACTGGGCAAGGAAGAGCGGATCGTCCTGGCCTTGGGCGGGGGCACCATCGAAAACGAAGGCGCCAGACCCCTCCTGACCCTGCTGCCGGGGACCTGCATGGTCTTTTTGGATGCGCCCTTGCCGGAGCTGTTGTCGCGTTGCAGCCCGCAGGCTGCGAGCCGTCCGCTTTTTACGACTCCCGAGGCCCTGTCCGAAAGATTGGAGCGCCGGCTGCCTCTTTATCGCACGGCCCACCTGACGGTGGAAACCAGCGCCCTCTCCCCGCCGGAGGTGGCCGCAAAGGTTCTGGAAGGTCTGGCGGCGCACTGGACCTTCGATCTGGCGGAGGCGCGGAGCGTGACCGGATTCCCGAACCGTTCCCTGAACGAATCCCATGAATAGTTCCCACGCGACGTCCACCCGGCGGCGCCGAGACGCCTCCACCCGGTCGGTGCGCGCCGATATTCTCTTCGCCTTCGCGATTGCCGTGGCCCTCGGAGTCGCGTACCTCCTTCGCGAAATCCTGCTGCTGCTCTATGTGAGCGCGCTGTTCGCCGTCGTCCTCACCCCCCTGGTCAGCGCGGTGCTGCAACTGCGGATCCGGCGCTGGTCTCCAGGGCGGGGTCTGGCGATCCTGCTCCTGATGATGGCGGCGGCCTCCTGCGCCGCTCTTTTCTTCGCGTTTGCCATGCCGCCCGTCCTGCACGATGCGCGCGAGTTCATGAAGGAGCTGCCCTGGCGCGGGCCGCAGATGCTTTCCCGCCTGCGCTCGCTGCCCTTCCTGTCGCGGATCGACGTCCGAGCGCTCAATGCGAAGGTCCAGGGGCTGGCCTCCAACTTGGCCGAATACATTCTGCTCTCGATCAGCGGCTGGGCCGGCAAGCTGGCGGACATTGCCGCGACGGTCGTTCTGACCGTTTATTTCCTGCTGGAAGGGGATGTCGCCTACCGCTGGGTGGTCTCTTTTCTGCCGCCCCAGCCCCAGCAAAGGCTGGATGCCGCTCTTCGGAGGGCCGAAGCGCGCATGGGGCGGTGGCTTCTGGGGCAGGGATTGCTGATGGTGATCCTCGGCCTCACCAGCACGATTGTGTTCGCGCTGCTGCGCATCCGGTATGCCTACGCCCTCGGGGTCCTGATGGGCGCGCTCAATATCATCCCGCTGGTCGGCGGCATGTTCACCATGAGTCTGGTCCTGCTGGCATCGGCCATGGACTCCTGGGAGAAGTTGGCCGGCGCCGCCATCTTTTACGCCATTTACACCCAGGTTGAGAGCACCTATCTGACCCCCCGGATCATGCGCAGCAGCGTGGATTTACCCGGCCTCGCGGTGCTGGTGGCTCTGCTGCTCGGATCCAAGCTGGACGGCGTGGTGGGGGCGATGGTCGCCGTGCCCACCGCCGTGCTGGTGGCCGTGCTGGTGGACGAATATCTTCGCAGCTATCCATCCCAGGACGTGCGAGCCCAGGACGTGCGAGCCCAAAACGCGCGGGGCCGGCACGACCGCGGCGTATCCGAGTCAGGCCGGGAACCCGTGGAAGACGCGGATTAGGCGCAGGCGGGTTTTTGCGGCGCGTCGAAACGGATGCCGCCCGCGCCCACGATTCACGGGGCGGGCCGGACTGCGCCGCCCGCCTCCGCTTGTTATGATGGCAAAAGGCGGCCGCTACGGCCGCCGCCGGCGCGATAGCCTCTCCTCGCCCTGTTTCGACCTTCGACTTCGATGCGACGATTTCGTCTCCATTCCGGCCCCCGCAGAGCCAGCCGTAGGCGGGGAGCGCCCGCCCTGTGACGCCAGCCACGCCTACGGCCGGCCGCGCACCGCGACGCGCGGCCGTCGATCCGCACCGCGGAGCGACGGCCGCGCTGCCTCCATTGAGCGCCTTCCACACCCCGTCGAAGACCAAATCCTCCCTGCTGGACGACTACCTGCAGCTCTTCAAGGTGCGGGTGACCTCGATGGTGGTGCTGACCGCCTGGGCGGGCTTCTATTTGGGATCGGTGCGCTCGGGGATCGCCAGCTTTCAGTGGGGGATGGTGGAGGCCCTGCTCGGCATCGGACTGGTCTCCGGCGGCGCCAGCGTCCTGAACGAAGTGATCGAGCGCCGCATCGACGCCCTGATGCTGCGCACGGCGCAGCGCCCTCTGGCCGCCGGGCGAATCGGGTTTGCTCATGGGCTGTCGCTCGGACTCGGCTGTTTTGCGGCCGGGGCGCTGATCCTCGGCTGGTTCACCAATCCGGTGACGCTGGGCCTCACCCTGGCGACCGGATTCACCTATGTCGCGGTCTACACCCCGCTCAAACGCTACACCACCATCGCGACCTTCATCGGCGCCTTTCCCGGAGCATTGCCCCCATTGCTCGGCTGGACCGCGGCCCGGGGAGCGATCGAATGGCCGGCGGTGGCCCTGTTCGCCATTCTGTTCGTTTGGCAGTTTCCGCATTTCATGTCGATCGCATGGCTCTACCGCGACGATTACGCCCGGGCCGGAATCTGCATGCTCCCCGTGGTCCAGCCCGACGGATGGTCCACGGCGATCGAGGCGTTGCTCTACGCCCTGCTGATGATCCCGGTCAGCACCCTTCCCTACTTTCTGCATCTCGCCGGCAAAGCTTACCTGGGCGCCTCCGTAGCGCTCGGACTGGTGTATCTCGCCTATGCGATCCGCTTCTGCCGCATCACCCAGGCGCCGAAGGCCCGGGAGTCCCGCCGGTATGCGCACGATCTGTTGCGCGTCAGCGTGATTTACCTTCCCCTGCTGCTCACCGTAATGATGCTCGACGCAACCGGAAGGAGATGAATCGATGGCGACCCTGAGCGAAAGGGCGGCGCACCTGCCGGCCGCGGCGGCCATCCCGCCCATCGAACTGCTTCAGCTCTCTCATAACTACGGCTCCCGCCAGGCGCTGGAGAACCTGAGTCTCGTGGTGCGTCCGCGAGAGATATTCGGCCTGCTGGGACCCAATGGAAGCGGAAAAACCACCGTGTTCCGGATTCTCTCCACCTTGATCGTTCCTACCGGCGGGTCAGCCCTGATCAATGGATTCGACGCCGCTCGCGATCCCAATCGGGTCCGGAGCCAGACCGGGATCGTCTTCCAGGCCAGCAATCTCGACATCAAACTCACCGTGACGGAAAATCTGCGCCACCAGGGACATCTGTACGGCATGAGCGGCGCCGGCTTGGCGGCCCGCATTCATGAAGTGCTGGACCGCCTGGGCTTAAGCGATCGGGCCGGGGATTACGTGGAAACCCTATCCGGGGGGATGCGCCGCAGGGTGGAACTGGCCAAGGGATTGATTCAATCTCCTTCCGTGCTCCTGCTGGATGAACCCTCCACCGGACTCGACCCCGGGGCCCGGCGCGACCTGTGGCAGTATCTGGCCATGCTTCGCGACCGGGAGGATGTCTCGATCCTGGTGACCACGCACATGATGGAGGAGGCCGAGCGGTGCGACCGGCTGGCCATTTTGAATGAGGGCAAACTGGTCGCCATCGGTTCGCCCTGGGAGCTCAAGTCGGCCATCGGCGGGGATGTGGTCCTGTTCGAGACGGACAGCGAGGAAACCGCCGCCTCCCTGGCCGCGCGCATGGCGGTCCGATTCAGCGTCGAGCCCGCGGTGCTGGGGAAGACCGTACGCCTGGAGCGCGAAGAAGGACATCGTTTCGTGGCCGGCGCGGTGGAGGCATTTCCCGGGGAGATCGACGCCGTTTCGGTTTCCAAGCCAAGTCTCGAAGACGTCTTTATCCAGCGCACCGGCCACCGCTTCTGGTCGGAGGCCAAGGAGAATGAATTATGGCAACGATGACCGCGGCCTCGCCGCGAAGCTCGCAGGTCCAATCCCCGGGGATTCTGCTGCCGGCCTACTCCCTCTGGCTGCGGGAGATTGTCCGTTTCTATCGGCAGAAGGCGCGGGTGGCCGGCGTAATCGCCTCGCCGCTGCTTTTCTGGATCGTGCTCGGTTCGGGCTTTGCCCACAGCTTCAGCAGCGCGGGTAGCGGTCCGACCTCCGGCAGCTATATGGGCTACTTCTTTCCCGGCGCGGTGGCGATGATCGTTCTTTTCACCGCGATCTTCAGCATGATGTCCCTGATTCAGGATCGCAACGAGGGCTTTCTTCTCTCGGTGCTGGCGGCGCCGGTCAGCCGTTCGGCCATCGTGCTGGGCAAGGTTCTGGGCGGGGCCACGCTGGCGGCGGCCCAGGGAGTCATCTTCCTGGTATTCGGGCCGCTGGCCGGGGTTCCCGTTTCAGCCTCCGGCGTGGCTCTGAGCGTTCTGGTGATCGCCATGATCAGCTTTGAGCTCACGGCTATGGGCTTCGCCATCGCCTGGCCGATGGACTCCACGCAGGCCTTTCACGCCATCGTGAATCTTCTGCTGATCCCGCTCTGGCTGCTTTCCGGCTCCCTGTTCCCGCTGAGCGGGGCCTCCGGCTGGCTGCGGCTGTGCATGATGCTCAACCCGCTCACCTATGGCGTGGAAGCGCTGCGCAGCAGCCTATACCCCGGCGCCAGCACCCAGTTCCCGCTTCCCGTCAATCTGGCGGTCACCGCCGGCTTCTGCCTGCTCACTTTCGCCGCCTCCTGGGCGATCGCCAACCGCCGCACCCATCGTCCGGCGGCTTAATCGCAGTGTGGTCCGCTGCGGAATGGAGGAAAAGATCGAATGACGCAGATTGCGGCGCCCAGCACGCGTTCCGCCGTCACCGGCATTGTGGCGATCAGCGCCGCAGCCACGCTCTTTCTTCTCTGGCTGATCTATGTGCATCCGGCTTCGGACGCGGCGGCCCGGCATTACGCGTTCCTTCCCAACCTGAATGCCGTGCTGAACGGGCTGAGCGCCATCGCGCTGCTCGTCGGCTACTCGTTTATTCGCCAGCGGCGGATCCCGGCCCACCGCGCGAGCATGCTCGCCGCATTCGTCTTCTCCTCTCTGTTTCTGGTCAGCTACATCGCCAATCACGCGCTCCATGGCGATACGCTTTACCCCATCCACGACGAGGTGTATCGGGTCTACCTGGTCATTCTGATCAGCCACATCCTCCTGGCCATCCTCGCGCTGCCGGTGGTGCTCGTCACCTTCTTTTTGGCGCTCACGGGTCGCATTCCCATCCACCGCAAAGTCGTCCGCGTGACCTTCCCTCTATGGCTCTACGTTTCCGTCACCGGAGTGGTCGTCCGGGTGATGCTGGTTCAGGCCCTCGGCAGACCGTGAGCGCGCGGCAGACGCAGTCGGGCGGCGCGCCGCGGCCCCTTCCTCGGGCTCCGGGAGCTTCGGACGAGGATGCGCGCCAGTTATTGCGGGTCGGTCTTTGGATCCTGGCCGCGGGACTGCTCGCCGCGCTGCTGACCAAGTTCGTCTTCGGCGGGATCGGGATTCACGGCCCGCACACCAATTCCGGATGGCTCAGCCTGATTGCCGCTCTGGCCAGCCTCCCCTTTGGCCTGATGCTGGCGACGCTGGGCGCGGCGAAGTGGCTGCGTCATCGCCGCCATCGCCGCATGGTGCGCCGAGACCGATAGAATCTGTCCGCTTTCACTCGCCTGCAGGCCCCGGCGACCATCGGCGCCGCAGACTGTTCCAGCCGAACGAACCTCCGGATGAGCATTGGGGGTTGCTTTCGACTTCTGCTATGCTTTTCGCTTACCCCGGCAGGCGCGGAAGAAAGGATTGGCGATGGCGAAGAGCGTGAACAAGGTGATTCTGGTCGGAAATGTAGGTAAAGACCCTGAATTCAAGATGTTGCCAAGTGGATCGGCGGTGGTCAACTTCACCCTGGCCACCTCCGAGCGATTTAAGGACAAGGGCGGCGAATGGCAGGATCGCACGGAGTGGCACAACCTGACGGCCTACCAGCGGGTGGCGGAGATTGTCCGGGATTATGTGAAGAAAGGCTCGAAACTTTACATCGAGGGCCGCATCCAGACGCGCTCCTGGGACGATCAAGCCTCCGGCCAAAAGAAATACCGGACAGAGATCATCGTGGGAGACCTGGTTTTGCTGTCGGGCCGGGGCGAGGGCGAAAGCGGCATGCGCTCCAATACCGCCTCCTTCGATCAGCGGCGTCCGGCGGCCGCCGACGAACTGGCCGCGGCCGAGATTACGGACGACGATATTCCCTTCTAGGCGTGGCGCCCCGAAGTTCACAGCATACATGGAGGCTGGACTGCTATACGGGAATCGTTGCAAAAGCAGATCCTTCGCTGCGCTCAGGACGACAAGGAGTCTATGGCGAATCAGAAATTCGTTGCAGAACAACCACAGATCCTTCGACTCCGTTTGGCCCCCAAAACCGGCCAAACTCCGCTCAGGATGACAGTTCATTGGTTATGCGAACTTCTGACTCAGGACACTCGGTTGAAAAACAGATTTGTGGCCGGGACAGATCCGATTCCCTGGGCAGCTCGATTGACAGGCACACATCCGGTTGCGCCTCGCTCGGCGCCTCGGCGCATCGATCGATTCGCTCCCAGATCCGCCTTCCGGCGGTCCACACAGTGAACGAAAGGTGAAGCGGAGCCCGGATGGGGCGCCGCCGTAAACGGAGGTCATTCTCGCAGGTATGTCTCGCGCTACAGCCCTTGCAGTTCTGTTGCTGGCGGCAATTCTGGAGGCCGGAGGAGACGCCTTGATGCGGTCCGGGCTGCACAGCGCCGCGCCGTGGCGCCGGATGCTGCTCTTTGCCCTGTCGGCGCTGGTCCTGTTCGCGTACGGATGGACGGTCAATGCGCCGGCGTGGGACTTTGGCAAGCTTCTCGGCATCTACGTCGTGTTCTTCTTTCTCGTGGCGCAGCTCACCTCATGGCTGATCTTCAAGCAGCCGCCTTCTCTCGCTCTCGCGATCGGCGGATTGCTCATCGTGGCCGGCGGCCTGGTTATCTCGGCAGCGGGACGATGAATCGCCCACCCTTTCCCTGCGAGTGAAGTGGGCGCCCTCGGTTGTGCGCTCGTCGAAATTGCATAAATTCAGGGCGAGCCACCCGCGCATATAAACCTTTGCGGACCTGCGAGGTCGAACCAACCGGACACGGCGATTACTTCAAGTACGCCCGGACGAGATCGATGAGATCTTCAGCCAGTTCGCCGGTGAGCGCCGAACTCTTATCCGGCGACAGCATGTGCAGGCGGATATGGTCCTCGAGCACCTCGGCCATCAGGCCGTTGACGCCGCCGCGCACATTGGCCAGCAGCATGAGAATGTCGGCGCAGTGTCCCTGCCCGGTAAGCGCCCTTTCAATGGCGTCTACCTGGCCACGGATCCTCCGAATGCGCGCAATGAGCTTCTGCTGCTCCCGCGAATCGATTGGCATGCTGGACTCCCCTTCTCGTTTGTGCATTTCTCCTTGACTATATCCCATGGGGATATGGTATAAGGATCGAGGCGGCGCTTCGCAGGATGGAAGCGCCTGACCAAACCTATGAGAACCGAAACTGCGTTAGAACCTCCCCGAGGCGCCAACTCCGCCGCTCTGTCGCCAGAGCGTCCTGGTTTGGGGCACAGGAGGGTTTGCCTGCGCTGCGATGGTGAGACCCGCGATTAGCTCCAACTGATCGCCTGCTCGCTTCTCACAGTGCACGACCCTGTTTGAGCGAGTGAGCAGAAACCGCCCGGAAAGCAACCATAACCGGCGGCTCCTACCCACCCCTTCTAAGACCAAAGTCCGGCCAACACGCGCCTCGGGAGCGGACCTGTGTATCGGTGCGCCAGGCCGGAGGATGCTCTGCTCCGGAAGGAGGACGTCATGACCGAAATCATTTTCACCTTTCCTGTGCGCAGGACGACTCCCCTCTCGTGTGTCTGGATCGAAACCGGCAATCCGGCCCAGCCTCTGATTTCGAAATGGATATCGCGTCCGAAAGCCGGCGCCGATCTCACGGCGCCCGGGACAGGCGAGCCGGAAGATTGCCGACCCTGCGCGTAATTCCAATGCCGGCAGGAGCAGCGAACGTGGATCCGAACGACTCGAATGTCCTGGTGCTGGACCCCAGGGAAAAGCCCGGCATTGTTGTGCGCAAGCGCTGGCAACAGAGCTTGCTGACCTTTCTCATGGTCTTCGGTCCCGGCCTCATCGTCATGGAGGCCGACAACGATGCCGGAGCTGTGTCCACATACGTCCAGGCGGGGGCCCAGTATGGCCTGCATCTGCTCTGGCTCCTGCTCGTTCTGCTGCCGATCACCTACTTCGTCCAGGAGATGGTCGCGCGCCTCGGCGTCGCCACTGGCAAAGGCCACGCCGCCATGATCTACGAGCGGTTCGGCAAGGGGTGGGGCCGCTTCTCGTTGATCGATCTGCTGTTCGTCAATTTTCTGACGCTGATCACGGAGTTCGCGGCGATCTCCTTGGCGCTCAGCGCGATGGGTGTTTCGCCATACATTTCCGCGCCGGTTTCGGCAGTCGCCCTCATCCTTATGGTCGTGACCGGAAGCTACCTGCGCTGGGAACGCACCGTGATTGTGCTCTGCCTGCTCGACCTCACATGGTTTGCGCTCGCCTATCTATGCCATCCGCATTGGAGCGATGTTGCTTACCACAGCCTGGTTTGGCGCCTCCCTCCGGGGCGGATCACGGGCGACCTGATCTTTCTGATCATCGCGATCGTTGGCACGACCATCGCTCCGTGGCAACTGTTCTTCCAGCAAAGCTGCATTGCGGAGAAGCGGCTTCGCTTTGCCGATCTGAAGTGGGCGCGGCTCGACACACTGCTCGGCGCCACATTTACGGTCTTCGTGGCCGGAGCCATGATGATCGTCGGCGACTTTGGCCGCGAGCATGGCATCGTGTTTGCCGATCCCGCGCAGATGGCCCGCGCTCTGGTTCCCTACGGCGGCGCATTCCTCCGCAACGGCATTCTGTTGCTCATGGTCAATGCGGCGGTGCTTGGCGCGACCGCCATATCGCTGGCCAGCGCCTGGGCCTACGGCGAGGTGCGCGGCTGGCCTCACTCGCTGCACAAAACCCTCCGGGAAGCGCCCTCATTCTACGCGGTGTATATCGGTTGCGCCGCCGCCGCCGCCGGCATCGTGCTGATTCCAAGGATGCCCCTCCAACTCGTCATCGTCAGCGTGCAGGTATTCGCCGGGCTGATCCTGCCCTCGGCGATCATCTTTCTTCAACTTCTGCTCAACGATCACGCCTTGCTTGGCGATCGATGGGTCAACCGCCCATGGAACAACTGGATCAACTGGACGATCATCGTTGTTCTCTTTGCCCTGTCGCTGCTTCTGGCGGCGCAGGTGATGCTGCCCAATCTTATCCACTGAAAGCGCGAGGTGAACCATGGCGACCATGCGGAACGCATACTCTTCTGAGCATTTCCGGGTGGTTCATCCTCTCCAGGACGAACCGGAAGCCAAACGCCAGAGCGAGGGACTTGGGCCGATCGAGCTCACGCCCGCGGTCCGCGTCTCGCTCATCGCGCTGCGTGGATATTTATTGGTAATGGGCGGAATGCTTCTCTATCACGTTCTCGATCTGGCGGGCATCTTTCACCACCTTCCGTGAGAGGCGGACGCTATCCGGTTGCGCCGGCCGCATGGAGTAACCTGGAGACATTTCGGTTTGGAGTCCATGGACCAGCCGCAAGCCATCAATGCCGACCGACAAGGCCGCGACGCCCGCTATGCGATGTGGCTGTCGCTCATTGTCGGCGTGGCGATGCTCGCGGGAAAAATGGGCGCCTACCTCTTTACCGGATCCTCGGCGATTTTTTCGGATGCCGCAGAATCCGTGGTGCATGTAGTCGCCGTGGCGTTTGCCGTTTTCAGCCTCTGGCTGAGTACGCGTCCCGCGGTTTCGAAGTTCCAGTACGGTTACGAAAGGATCACGTTCTTTTCCGCGGGATTTGAAGGCGCGATGATCATGCTGGCTGCCGGGAGCATCGTCGCTACAACGATTCAGAGATGGAGGCGCGGATTAGTACTGGAGAACCTGGGAAACGGCGTGGCGCTGATTGTCGCAGCCGGGCTTTTGAATGCAGCGTTGGGGTGGTACCTCTTGCGAATTGGCGGGCGGAGTCACTCCCTCATTCTCGAAGCCGACGGAAAGCACGTTTTGACGGACAGCTGGACCAGTTTCGGTGTCGTGGGCGGTTTGTTGCTCGTCATGCTGACGGGATGGAAGCCGTTCGATCCGCTTATCGCGCTGGGCGTCGCGGCCAACATTTTGTGGTCAGGCAGCCGATTGCTCTGGAACTCGATCCGAGGTCTGATGGATTACTCGGACCCGAAGGTCGGTCATCAGATTCGGCAGCGCCTTGACGCGATTTGCGAGGAACTCGGGCTTCAATATCACGGCGTGCGCTTCCGAACGACGGGCTTCCGCCAGATCATCGAGCTGCATCTTCTGTTCCCTTACTCAATGCCGCTGGGCGAAGCGCACCGGCTGGCGACGCTGGTGGAGAACCGCCTCACCGTCGACCTGGATATGCCGACGGAGGTGACGACTCATCTCGAATCTCTTGAAGATCACTCCGAAGTCCATCGCAGGGAGCACTACACGGGACGACCCGAGTAGGCGGCAGGCGGGCTACCCATAAGAGCTAGTGTAACGAATCGGAAATTCGTTACAGAACAACCCCAGATCCTTCGACTCCGTTTGGCCCAAAAGCCGGCCAAACTTCGCTCAGGATGACAGTTCCTTTGTGATGCGAACTTCTGACTCAGGACACTAGGATGAGGATTGAGGTTTCCAATCCGCCCGTTCTGCTGTGGCCGCATGGCGGAGCTCGACCATCTCCCGATTCGATGGCCCGATGCTATGGAAGGAGCGTGCTCCGCCGAGAAACTGCGGCCCGCTCCATGCCGGGTTGCAGGGGCTGCGTCGAAGCGGCCCGAGGTCATGCGGGAGACGAAGAGGCCGGCGCCGTGATGAAATAGGGCCGCATCATGTCGTTTGCCTCATGCTCCAGAATGTGACAGTGCCAGAGATAACGGCCGGCGTACGGGGTGAATGGAACAATGATCCGGGTGACCGTTCCAGGAGGGCATTGCACAACATCCTTCCACGCCATCTCGTGGGCCGCGGGCCGCATCACGGGCCCGGTATAGCGAACAGCGCCGCCGCTCAGGTAGTCGTCCACCGAGAAGCTGCGCCGGTCCAGGATCTGGAAGCCCACCAGATGCAGATGAATCGGATGGGTGTCTTGCGTGAGATTCGCCAGACTCCAAATCTCGGTGGACTGAGACTGGACAATCTCCGTAACCGGATCGGACCAATGCATCCGGTTCAGCAGCATGACCGTAGGGAGTCCGTTGCCGCCGTCGAATTCATCCAGCGTCATCCAACGCGTGCGCAGCGCCCGAGCTTCGTCGATCCGGTCAATTCTGCGCAGGGCGCCGGGCAGGCGGCTGGGGTCCTCCACCTTGGCCTGGCCGACGCGAAACTGCAAAATCTCCAGGGCGCCGCTCATCAGCGTGACCACGCTTCCCCTGGCCGCGCTGAAATCGATGACGCAGTCCGTTCTTTCCGCCGGCCCAAGGACGAGCCTGCGGGTGGGCGCCGGCTCGGCAAGCAACCCCTGGTCCGCACCGATGACGTAGAACTCCTGACGATTGGAGAGCTCCAGGGAGAAGAAACGCGAGTTGGCGACATTTCCGATGCGAAAGCGGTGCTTGCGGGGTTCGACGTTGAAATACGGCTGCACCTTGCCGTTGACCAGCATCGCATCGCCGAGAAACTCCTGCGACCATGCGCCTTCATCGGGCGGATTGGGATAATAGAGCTGGCCATCGGGAGTAAAGCTGCGATCGTAGAGCAGGAGCGGCGTCTCGTATTCGCCGGAGGGCAGTCCCAGCGCGTCTTCTTCCTCGTCGCGGAGAATATACCAGCCCGCGAGGCCGGCGAGAACGTTGAAGCGGCTTACGCCCATGGCGTGATCGTGAACCCACAGGGCGGCGGCATCCTGCCCGTTGGGGTAATAGCAGCGCCGTCGTTGGCCCGGTCCGAACCAATCTTCGGGATAGCCGTCGCTGATCGAAGGAACGCGGCCGCCGTGCAGATGCGTCACGGTGCGCGTCGGCGGAGCATTCTCCATGCCCTTCATCGGGGCGCCCAGAGGCAGAATGTGCTTCGGGGGCAGACGATTGATCCAATCCACAAGGATCGGCTGGTTCCCGCGGGCCTCGAAGAGAATCGGCGCGGACGACGAGCCGTAACTCCAGAGCCGGGTCTCCGGAAGATCGCGATGCAAGCGGGATTTCACTTCCTTGATGGAGACGGCGTAATACGGCGCGGACGCGGCGCCCAACGCGGCGTCCGACCGGCGGCCCGACGGCTGCAAAATCTCCGGCCGCGGCAAAGGATCCACGAAGGGGGTAAGCTTCAAGGCGTTCATCGTGCGCGGAGCCGGACTCGGCGGCGAAGGCGCGCCTCCCCACAGGGTCTGCGCTATGCCCTTCGGCGACCCCAGACCGGCGGCGGCAAGACCCAACGCTTGCAGAAGTTGCCGGCGGCTCCGCAGTTTCATCGCCGCTCTTATTGCGCCGCGAGGCCGGTATCGGGATTCAGGATAAGCGGCTCGGCATTCCGCGGCCCCGGCCCGCTGAAGTCGAACATGCCGATCAGCGAGCCGGAACCCGCGTCAAGGGAGCCCTGACCGATGCGCTGGCCGTGTAGATACAGATCTTCGATCAGACGCAGGATGGAAGTCTGATCGGTCGGGGTGTGATCGACGAAATTTTTCCGCGCCCAGGGCGAGACAATTAAGAGCGGCAGACGGGGACCGGGGCCGCACCGGCCCTGGGCGTGCGCGGTTCCGGGATTCACGCCGGGGAGGGCCCGGCTTCCATCTCCGCATTGTCCCGGGCCGCTGAAGGCGTCGCTCGCTGTGTCCGATCCGTTTCGGATCGCGGCCATGCGATGGTCGTACCAGCCGTCGGAGTCGTCGTAGGCGATGATCACCGCCGTGTGTTTCCACTCCGGCTGCGTTTGCAGGAAATTGATCACCTCAACGATGAACTTCTGTTCGTCCAGCGGACTGGAATACCCCGAATGCCCATCCTCGTATGCGGGCGCTTTCAGGTAACTGACGGTGGGAAAATTACCCGCCTTCACGGCATCGAAGAAATCGTGAATGTCGTACTGATGATTTGCGCCGCCATCCTGATTTGTGCCTATGGTTGTAGGCGAACTCGGCCGCACATGTTTCGGATTGGCGGTCGAGGGGTAATACTGGAAGGGCTCATGGTGCGGAGTGTAGTCGTGCGTCAGGGCCTGGGTCCATGGAGAACGCGAGCTTCGTCTGCAGCCGGTGGCGCCATTCGGGTTGACCACGGTGAGATCGAATCCGCCCTGGAAAAACCCCCAGGAGACATTGGCCTGGGTGAGGAGGTCGCCGATATTCCGGCCGGTCATATGCACCAGGCTGTTCTGGGTGCTGGAGCAGAGATCGCCGCTCGGTTGCGGATCGGAGATCAACGAGAATCCCCCATTCCCGTCGGAGACGATGTCGCCCTCCGCATTCTGGTCGTTCACCACGCCATTGGTTTGCCCGGAGATAAGATTGATGGCTCCCGGAGTGGACGGGCCAAACATCGCCTCGAACTGGCGGTCGGTCATGGCGAAACGCTGCGCATAGTTCCATAACGCCGTGACGGTGTTGCCGTCGAAATAACCCATGGTGAGGCCGCTCGTGGCGGCGGCGCCGGAATGGTCGCCGGGAACTCGCGGCCCGTCGGGATGTCCGACGGATTTCGGAAACAGGTCCATCTTTCCGTTGTCGAATGCCTTCTGTTCCGCGGAGTAGTCATGATCCTGATCCGCGGTGGCCGCCTGGCTCCTGGCCAGCCGGAATGGATTCGCGCGGCCGGCCCCGTTCTCCGCATTCATGAAGTTGGGGTTGCGCCGCAGCAATGCTCCCCGATAGCCATCCACGCTGGGCGTGTCCGGAAGAGCATGGAAGACCGGCTCTCCGGGACCATTGAGAGCATGCGGATAGGTCCCGAAGTAATGATCGAAGGATATATTTTCCTGAAAGATGACCACGACGTGACGAACCGCGGCTCGAGCATCCTCCAGCGTCGCAGCGCGGGCGGAAGGCGCAGCTCCATCGGCGAACGCGGCCAGCATACACAGGCCAAGCCCGCGCACGAACAACGGCGATTTTTCGAATCCCGGCATCCAGCTTCCCCAAGCTCATCCGCACAGCGCCCCGCTCCGGCGCCGGCGCTTTGCGTTCTCACGTATCGCGCTCCGGTTCCACAGCGCGGACTTCCGTCGGCGATCTCGACGCCGCGAATCCTCTCCTCGCATTATAAGGAGCCTGGGAACATCCAGCTTCGGAGCGGCGGCAGGGAAGGCCCCGCCGACGTTCCGATTACCGGACCGCCGTCCCATTGAAGACCTGGAACTCGCGAATGCCGACCGGACCGTTCGCGCGCAGGATTCTGAGCCGCACGCGCCGCGCGGTGACGGCGGGAAAGATGTCGATCTTCCGGTGGCCGATGGCCTGGGCATGCGCGACTTGGCGCCACTCGCCATCGGCGAAATACTCGATCGAATATTCCTCCACGTGCTGTCCGTCGTCGAGCCGCTCCAGCGTGGAGACCCGATCGAATCCGGTTGGCCGGGCGAAGGTCACGGTGAGCGTGGGGATGCCTCCATCGGTGGGCGCAGCCCAATAGGTATCGGGGTCGCCATCGACGGCGCGCTGCTCGCCGCTATCCATGCCGCCGGTCTGACGCAGGGCGAGGTTGTCGCCGTACACCGCCCGAATCCTGGCGCCGAATTCCGCCAGGCGGGCCACGTCGGCCGCCGGGATCCTGCCGGTTCGATCCGGGGCCAGGCCGAGCATCAGTTGCGCGCCTCTGCCCACGGTTTGATCGTAGGTGTCCATCAGCTCATCCACGCTCTTCAAGGTTGCGTCCGAGTTGGGATGCCAGAACCATTGATCCCGGTGGAGGGGAGTGTCCGCCTCAACCGGACGCCAGCGCAAATACCCGGCTCGGTCGATCACGTTCCAATTCTCGTAATCCACCTTGCCGCTCTCCGTTCCTGCCCACCGCAGGTCCGCATATTTGTAGAGCGCGGTATCGGCGAAAACCATGGTGTTGGGCTGATACACCCGCAGGTCGTCGAGGATGCTGTCAAAGTCATACTTGCGATTGCCGCTGCCGGCGCCGTCCAGCCAGAACTCTTCCAACTGGCCATAGCCGGTCGCCAGCTCGTCCAATTCCGCCAGATAGAATTTGTCGTACTCCTGCGGATTGGCGTAGCGGGGATCGTGCCGGTCCCAGGGCGAAAGGTAGACGCCGAAGCCAAGACCGTATTTTCTGGCGGAGTCGGCGGCCATCCGCACCAGATCGCCTTTGCCCTGGAGCCAAGGGCTGCTTTTTACGCTGTAGTCGGTCTGTTTCGTGGGCCAGAGAGCGAATCCGTCGTGGTGCTTGGCCACCAGGACGACGTAGCGGATGCCGGCGGCCTTGGCCGCTTGCATCCATTGATCGGTATCGACGTCGCTGGGCTGAAACACGCCGGGCGAGGCGGTTCCGTCGCCCCACTCCCGATCGAGAAAGGTATTCGTGCCGAAGTGAATGATGGCCCCCATTTCGAGGTTCTGCCACTGCAACTGCTGGGGCGAGGGTTTTATATCGGCAAAGTTTTGCGCGGCCGGAGCTGGCGTCGAGGGGCCGAGGAGAGCAAGCAGGAAGAGCGCCGGGGCGAGAACGGACGGAGGTTTTGCCATAGGAGAAACCGCGGGAATATCGGGGATCAGCCGGGAGCTTGGGGGCTACGCCTCCCGGTTCGACTCAGAATATCCGAAACCCGGCCAGGCATCCGGCGACCGCGGCCTTCAGAGCGGCCTCCACAACCTTCGCGCTTCCGCCGAACTCCAACGCGGCCTGTTTCCGCATCTCCCGGTTGACGAGGAGAAACTGTCCGCGGCCGCGGCCCAGACCGAACAGCGAGGTGCGAAAGGCGAATCCCCCGATCGTGCCCTGGACCCGCATCCCCTTGCGTTCCGGCCATGCGGCGCAGGCGTCAAAGGGAAGCCGGATCACCGTCCAGCCCAATGCTCCGGGGAGCTTCTCCAGCTTGCCGGTGAAGGATCGGGCTTCGGGCATGAATCTCCGTCCTCGACCGGGCTGCGGGCAACGGGCCCAACGCCGCGCCGGCCGGGTTGGTTATTTTGCGTCGGTGTACTCCGCATGCCAGGCCATCTGGATGGCCTCCAGACGTGGCTCATTCGACTTTGCCGGGTCGTCGGCAAAGCCTTCCAGTCCGGTGACGTAGGCGTGCAGATCGGTGAAACGCACGGTGAGGGGATCGAGATCGGGAAATTTTTCCTGCAGTTGAATTCCAATCTCCTCCGCATCGCTCCAGGTGAGTTCTCGCGCCATGGTCCATCTCCTCTCCGCTTCGTCCGGCCGCTTCGCGCTTCCGGCAAGGCCAGCAAATGCACTGCGGAAACTCCCGATTTCTATTTTCCATCCCGTCGATCTTCGCCGGCCAGGGTCAGCGGTTTGCCCTCGGAAACGTAATTGCGGTTCCACTTGGGAATCTCCACAACGTACCGGCCCGGACCGGGGATCACCGCCTGACAGCCGAGACGGGAGTTGAGCTGCAGATCGGCCGCCATGTCCAGGCGATCGATCTCGTCGTCCTCCGGCGGGGAGACCTCGCCTTCCTTCAGCCAGAGGTGGCAGGTGGTGCAGGCGCAGGCGCCGCCGCAGGCGTGGTCCAGAAAGATATCGAAATGCTCGGCCACATCGAGAAACGACATGGCCCGCCCATGATGGCCGTAGGGCAGCGTTCCATACTCGAATTCCACCGTTCGCCCTTCCGGTAGAAATGTGACGGTTACCAAACCCTCGCTTTTTACGTCGCCCATACGCTCACTTACTTTCCCGCCTTGTTTCCCGGCGAGGACTCGAATTCGGCGGGGGCGATCGGATGAGGCGCCGCCGGGCCCTCGCCCAATCTCTCCGCGGCCGATTGCATGGTCTCTCCGCCCAGCACGCCGATCACCGCTCGATCCATCATCAGCTCGGCAAAGCGGCGCGTGGCTCGATCCAGCGCCTCGATGCCGGCGCGAAGCTGCTGCAGATCCCCGCGGGAGCGGAGCGCGATAAGATTCCGGTTCAAGTCGGCAATCTCCGACCGCTCCCGCTC
>JAJYZK010000281.1 GCA_021799945.1 Acidobacteriota bacterium | reverse complement strand
TTCGTTTCGACCATGGGTTTTGGCGTGAGGATTGCCGAGAAAATCGTAGGCGATCGTGTCGCGTCCGTTCAGCCGGATGCGCCGGCCATTGGAGAAGTCGATAATCTGCAGCAGGCGGCTGACGGTAACATCGTCGCGATCCGGATCGACATAGCCCGGCTTGGAGGCTTTCTCCACCTCCTTGGCAACCTTGGCATCCTCCTTTTGCGCTTCCGCCGGGCTCAGCTTCTTGCCGTCGCGGGACACGACTTTTTCAATTCGATGCCCGTTGACGAAAAAGACCTCGTCTTCCTCGATCTCGGTCCGCTTCACCTTCCCGCTTTTGTCCAACTGGCGGATGGTCTGAAGGGAGCGGAAGGTATAGAGTTCCCGCGCCTTCTCCAAGGCCTGCTGGTTGGCCTCCACCTGATGCAGCAGCGCGCTCGCATCGGGAAGCGGGGCGCCGGCCGCGGCCACAGCGACCGCGCCTGGAGGAGCCGCACGGGCCATGGCTTCCGGAGTGAACACCCCAAAAAACAGGGCGCCGACTGCGAGGGAGCAAATTGCGGGCAGGAGAACAATCTGTCGCATGCGGGCTCTCCGATTATGGTTCACCGCAGCCCGACCGTTGCGCGCGCGCAAGGAGGCTGTTATTAACTTATAGAGCAGTCGGTCGGCGATCCAAAAATTGGACTGAATTTCGGGAGCGCGATAGCGTCGCGTCTGCCGGGATGCCGGGGCGGACCAGGGCCGGCGCAAGCCGCGGCGCGGTGGAAAGAAGGGCGGATGCTCGGTCTGATTCTGAGGTGGGTGCTGAGCGCCCTGGTGCTCCTGGCGGTCACCTACGTGGTCCCGGGGTTTCGGGTGGCCAATTTGTCTTCGGCGCTGGTTGCGGTCGTGGTGATCGGCTTCCTGAATATGACGTTAGGGCTGCTGTTGAAGGCAGTCACCTTTCCCTTCGCCATTCTGACGCTGGGCCTGATCTTCCTGGTCATCAATGCCGTGATCCTGCTTCTGGCCAGCAAGATTTCGCCGGGATTTCAGATCGCCAGCTTTGGAGCGGCGTTTATCGGCGCCGCGGTGCTGGCCATCTTCCATCTCATTTTGGATGCGATTCTCTAGCGCGTGGCGCCCGCGCAGTTCGCAGCATGCATGGCGGCTGGACGGCTACGCGGAAACCGGTGAAAAAGCAGATCCTTCGCTGCGCTCAGGATGACAAGGATCCTCCGCTACGCTCAGGACGGCAAGGGTGCTCAGGACAAGTGAACTGGCATCCTAAACGGAGTCGAAGCATTTGCGGCTGTTCCGCAACGAATTGCAGATTCGCCGCACGAGCGCAGCGTTCTTCCGTGGCCGCGTTATGGCCGTCTGGCCGGGAGGAGAAAGTGCGCGCTGGGAGCGGCGACGCCATCGGGGAGAGCCCCCTGTGACGAGCCGGGAGCGAGTAGCGTCTGCGAGCGCGCCCGTCCGCGTCCGTGGTTGAGCGGCGCGGGTTGAACGACGACGGGAGCGGAAGGAACATGCACCGCGGAGGCGGCCCCGAAGCTGGAGGAGGTTCGCGGAATCGCGCGGGACGTGGCCTGCGGAGCGCGGCGCGTCATCTCCATGATCCGAGGGCTCGAGGCGATGACCGCAGCCGCCAGCCCGCAAGCCAAGGCGCCGGCCGCGAGGTTTCTGAGACTCGGAATACGAAACCATTGCCGGCTCCGCCGGTCCTGCATCTCCAGGCGCGCAATCAGCCGGCGCTCCAACCCCGGGGGGGGAGCGGCGCTGCCCAGAGCGCAGAGCGCCGTGTCGATTTGAGACTCCGGCTTCATACCGCGGCCGCTCCTTCTGCGAGCCCTTCCGCCAGCCCCTCTTCGAGCCCTTCCGCGAGCATCGACTCCAGCATTCGCCGGGCGCGAAAAATCCGGGAGCGGATCGTCGATTCCGTGGTGTTGAGCACCCGCGCAATCTCCACGGTCGAAAGCTCTTCAATCGCCGACAGCAGAAGCGCCTCGCGCTCCTTGGCCGGCAGGGCATGCATAAGATTGAGAATTCGCGCATGGCGCTGGGCCGCGATCAGGGTCTGCTCGGCGCTCAAATCGCTCGCGGGCAGCATCCGCTCCAGATCCGCAATGTCCTGCATTTCAGGCCGGCGCTTCACCTTGCGTTTGTAATCCAGAACCAGATTCCAGGCGATGCGCACCAGCCATACCCGGAAGTCTCTTACCTCCGCCATCTTGTCTGTGTTGCGCAGGACGCGCAGAAAGGTTTCCTGCACCACATCTTCGGCCTCCGCCGCATTGCGGGTGACCGAGTAGGCAACCCGATACAGGGTGGCCGAATATTCGTGGACCAGAGCGGTGATGGTGGCGTGCGCCTCCCGCTCCCGGACCGCGAGTTGATCGGCTTCGAGCCAGCCGACAAATTGTCCTTCAAAGGCGCCCATATTCCTCAAAGGATCCCGGGCGCCGCAGGCGCGCGAGACACTGGCTGAATATAAAGACGGATCATAGGTCGATTCCGCTCAGGGGACAATGACTCGAAAGCGGAAGCCGGAGAAATTCGCCGGCGGAGCCCGGGATGAGCCATTTCTCAGGGCATGATGCCCGGCTTCGGCTCACGCTCCGGCATTGCCGCGGATGGCCGCTACCCGAAGCGAATCTGGAGACTCCGGAGAGACGGGAGAAAAGCCGGGTGGATCTCCACGCGGAGACGTCCCGATTGCACTCCGGGATCCGCGCTGGCCAGGGCCAGCGCTTCGGCGGGGGTCCCGGCGGCGATGATCGAGATGCCCACCAGGTCGCCACCCCCCGTGATCGGCCCGGCCAGCAGGTAGTGGCCGGCTTCAATCTGCGCTCGCAGGTACGCGAGCTGGCGCGGCGCGATGTCTTCCTCGCCCTCCACCCTGTCCCACCGGGAGCCCTTATAGAGCAGGCCGATGAAGTAGGCTTCAATGTCGCGGGGAAGATCGCGCGACAGGCGGCTCCGCGCGTCGGCCGCCGTCACTTCGCCGCCTCTGCGAGAAGCTGTCGGGCCTCGGCGTTCTTGCCCTCCTTGGCCAGCAGGGTCGCGTGTTGCCGCAAGACCCTCTTCAGTTTCGGGTCGGCTGCGGATGAGCCCTGTTCCCGGTCGGCCTTGCGAAAACTTGCCTCCGCGGCGCGGTAATCGCGATCGGCCCGGGCGTTTTCGCCCAGCTCGCTGTAGATCATGGCGCGGTGCCAGTAGGCTGTGCTCCACTCCGTGGAGCCGGGCTTTACCGCCTGCGGGGCCAGGCTCACCTCCCGGTCGAACTCCTCCAGGGCCTGGTGGCGATGGGCGAAGGCGGCCAGGGCGATGCCATATTCGTCGTGAGCCATCATCCGGTCAAGCATTCGGAAATGCGGCGGATACTGGTCGGCCAGATCGCGCTGCTGCTTGCAATACTCGAGCGATAACGGGTCTTGCGCGGTGAGCAGATTCACGCACTTCACCATCAGCTTGCCGATCTGGTCGCTGAGCAGATTGGCCTTGTCCTCTGCGCTCATTGGGGGCTGAGCCGGGGGCTGGGCTGGGGCGGGCGCCTGCGCGGCCGCGCCTGGCGACTGCGGGCTTTGGGGCGCCGCCGCCAGCGTGGCCAGCAGGAGAAAGGCGGCCGCACAGGCGATGCGAAGGGTGGAACGACCGGCGAGTCTCACATCGCCATTATGCTGGATCGACCGCGGATGCGGGTCGGGACGCATCCGCATCCGTATGGCGCCAATGTGGAATGCGGGTTCGGAGCGCCGCCGGGCGGGCCCGCATCCCGGGCGGCGCGCGGAGCCGATAGAATCGATGGGAATATGCCCGAACGGCTTTACCGCGCGGATCCGGTTCTCGCCTCGTTTCAGGCCGCCACAACCGACATTCGCGAGATTTCACGGAAGCAGGGCCGCTCGCTGTGGCAGATCGCCCTGGACCGCACCGCCTTCTATCCCACCGGCGGAGGCCAGCCCTGCGATGCCGGCGCGCTCACCGCAATCTCGCCCGGCGGAGCCACGCTCGACGTCCCCGTCTTGCAGGTGGAGGAGGACGAGGGGGGCGAAATCTGGCATACGACATCGAAGCCTCTGCCTGCCGGGACCGTGGTGCAGGGCCGGATCGACTGGAGGCGCCGCTTCGACCACATGCAGCAGCATTCGGGCCAGCACCTGCTCTCCGCGATTTTTCGCCGCGAACTGGCGGCCCCAACCCTGTCCTTCCATCTGGGAGATACATCTTCCACGGTCGATCTGGGAATCGATCGGGGCCGGCTCTCCGGGGAGCAAGTGCGCGCGGTGGAAGAGGAGGCCAATCGGGTGATCGCGGAGAACCGCCCGGTCGGCGCCAGAACGCTTCCGCGCAGCGAAGCGGAGCTGCTGCTGGCCTCCGGCGCGTTGAGCAAGCTGCCGGATCGGGATGGCCTGATCCGGTTGATTGAGATTGAGAATCTCGACCTGAACGCCTGCGGGGGCACCCACGTCCGCGCGACAGGTCAGATCGCCGGGCTGACGATCCGGGGCGCCGAGTCCGTTCGAAATGGCGTGCGCGTGGAGTTCCTCTGCGGTCTGCGGATGGTCGCCGCCGCGCGCCGGGACCTCGAAGATCTGGGGCGAGCCGCCGCCGCTCTTGCGGTCGGCCGGGCGCAGACGCCGGAGGCGGTGGAGCGGCTGCATGCGGAGCGCCGCGCACTGCAAAAAGAGGGGCAGAGGCTGCTCGGCGAACTGGTGGAGATTCGCGCCGCGCGCCTGGCGGAGGAGCCGCTGGTGGACGGACTTCGCCTGGTGCGCCGCGTCTATCCCGCGGAGAGTGCGGCCGGCCTGAAGCTGCTGGTCT
>JAJYZK010000006.1 GCA_021799945.1 Acidobacteriota bacterium | reverse complement strand
CGGCGGCCAGCCCGGCGCGAGCCTCCGCACGCCTCCGCTCCAGCGACTCGCTTTCCACCATGCTCGCCAGCTCTTCGTCCTCGATCTTTTCAATGCCCGCTTCGACAAAACCGATCTCATGCTGCAGGGCGTGAAACTGCTCATTGGTCTTCACGCTACTGGACTGCTCGCGAAGTTTCGCCAGTTTGTAGTGCCGATCTTTGAGATCGCTCTCCAGCCGTCTGCGCCGCGCTTCTTCAGCCAGCGCGGCCTTTTCCGCTTCCGCCACCAGCCTCTTCTGCGCTTCGAGTTTCTGTTCGGAGGATTGCAATCGTGCCGGCAGGGCGGCGATCGCCAGATTCAGTTGCGCAATTCTTTTATCCAATTCCTGCAGGCGGACCAGCTTCTCGAGTTCGGAATCCATCGGTGGTCTGGAGTCTAGCACGCTCCTCCGCGGAGCGTTTTTCCCGCGACGGTGCGGTACACTGCAAGCGCAGTGAATCCCGCGCCAGCCAACCGCATGCGCCGAATTCCGCCGCCAGCATCGCTCCTGGTCTTCGCCTGCGTCCTCGCCTGCGCCGCCGGGCTTGTTTCTTTGGCCGCCGGAGCGCGGCCGCGGCAATTGACGGTGGAGGATGTCTTCGCCCGGCCGGCATCCGCCGACGAGCCCGGAAGCATGGCCTGGAGCCCCGACGGCATACGGCTCTCCTATATCGGAACCGAAGGAGATTTGATGGAGGTGCAGGGGTCCTCTGGCCAGCAGCGCGTCCTGGTGAGCCGGGAAAAGATGCGGAATCTCAATGCCTCCTCCGCCTACGAACCGGAACGGAAGCGCTATCATCTCCCCTCCTACATCTGGTCGCCGGACTCCGAGCATCTGCTCTTCAACTCAAACGGTCAGCTCTGGTATTTTGACCCGCTCGGCGGCACAGGTCTGCATCTGGCCTCCTCCGGAGCAGGAATTGGAGGCGATCCGAAATTTTCTCCCGACGGGAAAAACCTCTCCTACATCCGCAACCACAACCTCTATGTCGATCGCATCACGCTGCCCGGCGAGCCGTCGAACCTCACCCAGGGAACGGGGGACGAGATCCTGAACGGCGAAGTGGATTGGGTCTATCAGGAGGAGCTTGGCGTGCGCAGCAACTACTTCTGGGAGCCGGACTCCAAGCGACTTGCCTACCTGCAGATGGACGAAACCGGGACGCCGCGGTACCCCATCGAGGAGTGGTCGCGGGAGGCGGCCTTCCTCCGATTTCAGCCCTATCCGCAGCCCGGAGACGCGAATCCGGCGGTGCGAGTCGGGGTGGTCGGCTTGGGCGGAGGAAAGACGAAATGGATCGACCTTCCCCTGGCGGCCGGACAGGACTACATACCGCGCTTCGGTTGGGTGCGGGACGGACTTCTTTGGATCGAGACGCTCAGCCGCAATCAACGAAGAATGACTCTCTATTTCGTCGATGCGGCGCTGGGCGGCGAACAGGTGATGCTGACGGTGAGCGACGACAAGTTCCTCGACGACGCCCTCGACATCACGATTCTGCCGTCGCAGATCCTGGTGACCGGGTGGCGCGACGGGCACAGGCATATCTACCTTTACAGCTTCAACGCCTCGGCGCCGCTGGCCGCCAGCGCGACGCTGGTCCGCCAGCTCACCCTCGGCCCCTGGGAGGTGGCCTCGATCGCCGCGGTGGACCCGGCCTCTCAAACTGTCTATTACCTTTCGAATGAAGGCGACGCGCGCCAGCAGCAGCTCTGGGCGGTTCGTCTCGACGGATCGCGCCAACACCGGGTGAGCGCCCGGAGCGGCTGGCACCAGCCTCTCTTCTCGCCCAACGCCAAGTTTTTTGCCGACACATACTCCTCCGCCGCCTCACCCCCGCGGGCGGCGATCTGCCGTGGGGAGACGCGGTGCTCGGATTTCTGGCAGGCTCCGGCCGCGCCCGAGGGGCTGACGGCCCCTGCGAATGTGGAGTTCAAGGCCTCCGATGGGACCACAACCCTCTATGGATCGCTGCTGTTGCCGCCGGGGGAGAACCGACCGCACAGCGTGCCCCTGATCGTGAATCCCTACGGCGGCCCCGGCGCGGCCACCGTGACCGACCGCTGGAATGCGCGGCGTCTCCTGTTCGACGAAGTGCTTGTGCAGCACGGCTTCGCCGTGCTGCACGTGGATAACCGCGGCATGGGGGGGCGGGGCCGCGAATTCGAGCAGGCCGCCTACCACGATTTTGGTCCGGTGCAGTTCGCCGACCAGAATGCGGCCATCGACCAGGCGCTGCAGCGCTACCCTCAACTCGACCCCGGCCGTCTGGGCTGGTGGGGTTGGAGCTGGGGCGGCTTTTTTACCCTCTATGCCATGACCCACAGCAGCCGTTTTGTCGCCGGCGTCGCCGTGGCTCCGGTCACCGACTGGCGCGCCTATGACTCCATCTACACGGAACGCTACCTGGGCCTGCCCGCCGAAGACCGGGACGCCTACCGCGACGATTCGGTGGTGTATGCCGCGGAACATCTGAAGGGCCGCCTGCTGCTGGCTCACGGCACGAGCGACGACAACGTGCACTTCGGCAACTCCGCCGCATTCATCCGCGCGCTGATCGATGCCGGCATCCCCTACGATCTCCAGCTTTATCCCGGCCAGAGACACGGCATTGACGGGATCCGGGACAGCGTGCATCTCTACTCCCGCATACTCGAGCATTTTGAGAACTACCTCATGAACCGGGGGGCGGACAGTCCCGCCGGTCAACAACCCTGAAGCGATCGGAAATCATGAACCATCCAGCGGAAACTGCAACTACCCGCGATTTGGTGCGGGGACGGGCCAGACTGGGAGAATTCGATCTCACCATCCTCACCGACGGAACCTACCTGCTGGACGGCGGGGCGATGTTCGGGGTGGCGCCCAAGACGATGTGGGAGAAGGCGACGCCGGCCAACGAACGGAATCAGATCCTGCTCGGAACCAACACCGTGGTGGTCCGCGCCGCCGGACGCACGATTGTGATTGAAACGGGCATCGGCCACAAACTGCCGGAGAAGCTGCGCGCCATCTACGACGCAAAACAGTCGCTTCCCGCAAGCTTCGCCGCCGCCGGCATCGGGCTGGACCAGGTGGACGTGGTGATCAACTCGCACCTCCACTTCGACCATTGCGGCTGGAATACGACGCGAAGGGAGGACGGGAGCCTGGCCCCTACTTTTCCGAATGCGCAATACTTCGCGCATCGCGGCGAGGTGGAGCACGGACGTCTCCAGCTTGAGCGGGACGCCATCAGCTACATCGGCGACAACTATGAACCGCTGATCGCCTCCGGGCAGATGACGCTGATCGATCCAAAACCGGGGCAGCCGCTGGAGATTGTCCCGGGGATCGGCGTCGAGGTGTACCCGGGCCATACCGATCAGTTGATGGCGATCATGATCGAATCGCAGGGGGAACGGGCCTGCTACATCTCCGACCTGATCCCTACCAGCGCTCATCTGAACCCCACCTGGGTGATGGCCTATGACCTGGACCCGGTCACCTCGATCGCCCAGCGGAAGCGCTTCCTGCGCCGCGCCATCGCCGAGCAGTGGCTGGTGCTGTTCACGCACGACCATCACCTGCCCATGGCTCGCCTGGCATGGAACGAGCGAGGCAAACCCGAAGCCTCATCTCCGGCGCCGCTTCCATAACGAGACCCCAAGGAATGGGCGCTTACAGCCGCGCGCACAGTTGCGATTCACAATGCCGGATGGTATCCGCCGCCGGCGCCAGAGCCTGCGTCTTGCCGGCTTGCGGCGCGCCCTTCTCGACCGAAGTTCAGCGAGCAAACAGCCAAAGACAAACACCCTTGGAATACAGCGCCGCCATTGGCTTTGTGCAATGGGATCACAGTTTCGTTCGTGTTCCATTGGAACTCATTCAAAAGTTGAACCTTGCGGCGCCCTGACAGATGCGCGGCGGACCGGAATGCAACACATCCCCGAAGGTGTTGTCGTTGATATTGCCATCCACCGCGCCGTATGGGTAAAACTGCGCGTGGTTGAATACGTTGAATGCCTCAAAGCGCAGTTCGAAAGTTTTGCCTTCCGTCAGAGGAATGAATTTGTGCAGCGCTGCATCGAAGTTGTCGATACCTGGACCATAGAACATCCTGCGCTTTGCATTTCCTTCGGCGCCAAGCGCGTTCGGGGTGAAGAGCGAAGTGTTGAAATAAGGTCTCCCATTCCGTGGATTGTGATTCAGGTGTAGGGGCCCAGGCTTGTAATTCGGCATGTCGATGCTGACCGAATTGACTCCATTGTTCTGCACATCCACCAGATAGTTGTCTCCATTGCTTGCAAAGGTGACGGGCAGCCCTGTCGAGAAGCGTGTGATTCCAGAAAGTTCCCAGCCCTTTGTCAGGCGGCTCGGTTTTACCAACCGCTCCACAGGGATCTGGTAGTTGTAGGTCACGACAAAGTCGTGCTTGATGTCGAAGGCCGAAACGCTATCGAGACGATTGTAGTTATAGGGATCGACCTGTTCCTGAATACTCGATGTCTGGTCATAGGATTTTCCAAAGGTATAGCTGGCCAACCAAGAAAGGCGCCCGCTGTTGCGCTGGAAGCTCATCTCCAGTGCGTTGTAGTGGGAGTTCCCCATATTGTCGTAGTACGCATCGCTGCTGACCGTATTGGGAAACGGCGAACGCGTGCCATTCACAACAGCTCCGTTGGCTCTGACATACACATTATTTTCCCCAAATGGCCCGCAGGTTTGCGTGCCTGGAGCTACGTCTTGCGGCTGACTCAGACTCAAACAAGTGGATGGAACGCCAGGATTCGCACCACGCACCGTGAGCAGATGCCTGCCCAGAGAGCCAACGTAGGTCGCTGTGACCGCCATCGTCTGGCCGATCTGGCGCTCAACCGCCAAGGTCCCCTGCATGGTGTAGGACGTTTTGTTCTTGTACCAGACACTACCGGCGCCACCTATCGGCGTATAGAGGGACCAGTCCACGTTGTTGTCCGGGTTGCTGGGCGAGACACCTGGTGGGGGGACTTTGACTGGAAATTGCTGCGGATACTTCGTTCCGGTCAGCGCGCCGATAAACGGCTGCGCCATGACGGGAGGCTCTGTGCTGGTATAAGTCAGACCGTAGGGAGGGTTCCCTGTCGGATACGCAACCGTCAATCCGGATGGCGAAGAGAAGAACCGGCCTGCGCCGAGGCGAATGCTGGTCTTGCCCGGGCCCCCTGTGATTTTGGCCAAACTACCGCTCGACCATGCAGGGGAGTATGCCAGCCCAAAACGTGGAGAATAGTTGTCCAGTGGCGTTGGCGCGATTCCGGCGGGAATTCTATGGCCGTTGGGCAACACGTCTCCCGGAACCAGATAACCTAGAGGCGCACCTGGGAAGGTCTGCGATTGTACCCCTTGTACAAATGTCGTGATCATATGGTTTTTCTCCGACCAGGGCGTTACTAAATCCCAGCGAAGGCCATAATTCACTGTGAGGTTCGGGCGAACCCGCCAACTGTCTTGCGCGAACAGATCGGCGTCCGTCGCGCCCTCATGGAAAGGCGGAGAAGACTGTTGGGAATAGTAATCGGGCAGCCCAAGGAGAAAGTCCGCGAAGCCATTGCCCGTGGTTTGCTCTCCTGCACCAAAAAAGGAAAATGTTCCATTGGCGACAAGGTTCGGATTTTGCAAGACCCTGTATCCGATGTAGCGGCCGCCCACCTTTATCGTATGCGCGCCAGAAATCTTTGATACCGTGTCTCCCAGGTCGTATGTATTGGAGACTTGGATCAAAGAGAACGGGTTGGTTCCAACAGCAAACGTGTTGAAGTAGAGCATCTCGACCCCGGCCTGCAGTGGGTAACCCTGTTTGACCCCATATTGCCCATTGGAGATTCCCTGCTGGACCAAGGTTGTGCCAACACCTCCCCGGGGAATGCCGATATGGTTATTGAGCCGCGTATATCCGATTCGCGCCTCATTCACGATAGAACTCCCAAAGGTCTTGACGTTATTTAGCGTCATGGTCTGGTCGGAGCCAAGGGAGATGGCATTGAATGCGCCGTTCGGCCCCGGCACAGTCGCGCCGCCAAGACCGGAAGGATATGGGTTATTTACATTGAATTTATCCAGAAAGTAATAAAACGAGGTGTTTCCATATCGATTCGCGTTCAGGTCAATTCGGCCTGAACCTTTGTTATCGTCGATGGTCAGATTCTGGGAGCCAGAGGAAAATGTATTTGCGCCAATATTTGGCGAGGGGATGAACTGCAGCATGTGGGTCGCTGGAGAAGAAAACGCCTGCTGGGGAATCAGCGCATTCGGAAACACGCACTCGGCGCTCAACACGCAGCCGGAGGTATAGAACGGCTCTCCTACCGCTACCGGATAACCCAACCGGCTCGACAAGGTTCGCGCAAGATAAGGACCATTCACCTTGCCCGTCAACGTGCTGACCGCATCCGAGAAGTTACCGCCCCGATCTGCTACAGAAGGAACACTCACGATCCCCGTATCGATTCCTTGTGTGGTCCGTTGCCCTTGATAATCGGTAAAAAAGAAGATCGTGTTCTTGTGAACTGGACCACCGAATGTCCCTCCAAACTGATTCTGTTGAAATGCAGATCGCTGTGAAGTGAAATACTGGGTCGCATCCAGGTTTGTATTTCGCAGGAACTCGAAGGCTGAACCGTGGAATGCATTGCTGCCGGATTTGGTAACCACATCGATCAAGCCCCCGCTGAAGCTTCCGTACTCTGCATCTACGTTGGCGGACAGTATACGAAACTCCGCAATCGAGTCCAGGGTCGGGATGATTCCGGCCTGTTCTCCTATGGCCTCCTGAACGCTTGTCCCATTGAGGAAGAACGCATTGTCCGACTCACGTTGGCCGTTGATGGAGAATTGCCCGGTATTTTGCTCCCCGGCGATTGGAACCGTGCCAAAACCCCCGCCGGAGGTGCTGTTGCCAGAGCCACTGGTTGTTACCGGAGTGACTCCTGTCTGAATCGCAAACAAGTCCGTGTAACTTCTCCCGTTCAGAGGAACTTCCAACACCTGTTTGCCATGGATCACTTGTCCAAGCTGCGTGTCGGTCGTTGCGACCTCGATCTGATTGCTGTTTGCGTTGACGATTACGTTCTGCGCTTGTGTGTTTACCGTAAGCGAGACATCCAGGTTCAAAGAACTATCGACGTTGATCTCAATGCCGCGTTGTTTGTAGATATTAAATCCGGGCGCGGACACGTCCATCTCGTAATGCCCGATGGCGACAACCGGAAAAGTATAGCTGCCTTCGCCGCTGGATACAGCCGTCTGCTTTACTCCAGTGCTTGTATTGATAAGTTCAACGGCGCTTCCACTGACCACCGCTCCGGATGGGTCTTTCACGACGCCCGTAATGCGTCCGCTGGTTTGTCCCCATGCGTGAGTTGTGAGCAGCAACAGGAATATCCAAAGCAGACGGTTGCCGTACTGCGCCCCTGCCTGAATATAGGCGGACACGGCCCCTGCATCATTGTCCGTTTCCCTGACGATCGGGCCGGGACCGGCGACCATGAGGAAGACGAGCAACTGCCGCCGCCACCCGCGTTTGACGATGATGCGTGACTGTTCCGTCCGGGATATTGCGGTCGCGATCATCGCCTTTGCTCCTGCGGGGTTGTGCTCATGCAGCACAGGTCCACGAATCTCCCTCCGCAAGATCGCGGATGCGATCGCACTGAGCCGGAGAACAGCAGTTGTGTAGGCATTCAATCCATACGGGGCGCAGTGGGGCATTTGCGCTGGTATGGTCCGGCGCCCAGAAGCAGCGCAGCGTCGAACGACGATGCTAGGTTGTATTGGTGGTCCGAAGCATGTTTCCTCCTCACTGCATCACACGTACAGAGCGCTACTGACGGACATAGGCGCTATTCCGCCCTGCAGGTTCCGGAATTTGGAGGGTAGGAGGAAATGGTCCTCCCACTCGCCGGTTTCGTGTTGAAGCCGACTCCACGCACCGCGAGTGAGAAGCTAGACGGGTCTAGTCACATGCGGGGAATACGCGGAGAATGGCCGCCTCCGGGTAACTCGGAGGCTTTTGCTTGCTTGAGCTGTCCATATATCCTTTTGTTTGGGGGTTCACACCCTCAGATAACGTATACCATACCCCCTATGGGTTTCGTCAACGCCAAAGAGGAGAAAAATGTCACATACGGAACGTGAAAAAACAAAATTGCTGAATCGGGTAAGAAAGACGCGCGGTCAACTGGATGCGGTGGAACGCGCTCTGGCGGGCGATCAAGATTGCGGAGACATCCTGATGCTGCTCGCCGCAGTCAAGGGAGCGGTCGCGGGCCTTATGGCTGAAGTCCTGGAGGACCACATCCGTTATCACTTGACCGATGCCTCCAAAGAAAAGATTGCGCCGGAGTTGGCCGACGATTTGATCGATCTGGTTCGCGCCTACGTGAAGTAGCGCAACTGGGCTGAGATGAATCAACAACGGACCGGGGCACAATTTTGCTCATCGGAATCATAAGTGGACCAGCACTTTGCCTACTCTCCTGACTTCTTCCCTACATATTCCACAACACCCCGGTCGCGCACAGGCCGTTCCTGACGATGCATCGCCCGAAGCGCTGGAAATATCGACAAGAGTTCATTCCTCTCAATGGCCGGTTCCCGGCTGGCGCGAATCCTCCGTCAGGATTCCAGGGCAGACTGCTCTTGCAGACCAGAAAGCTGCCAGGTTTCAGCGCAGAGAGGATTTTCGGAAAAATGTCGCGGCCGAAGTGATAATAGAGGACGATCGGGGCGAAAAGAGCAGCTTCAAATTCTCTGTTGTGGCCGGGCGTTTTCCGGCCAGGTGGGCGCAATCCGGGCGAATCGATTGCGGGGGAGAGCGCCTCAGAGGAAGCGTAGGATGATTGCGCGACGCTTGCGCAATCCATGCGCGGTGGGGAAGGCGCTCGCTTCGGCCCGTTTCCCTGCAATTTGCACACAGCAGGGGCCTGGGGAGGCATTCGGGCCGGGAGCGCTTCGGCGAGAAAAAAGCGCTTTAGAACACGTGACGGTGAAAAACCTCGTCCTCGTCTTCACGAGGCGAGCAGGTCGCTCCGATCGAGCAGAGGAGCAGGAGAGCGGCCGCCACGGTCACCACAATCGCCGGCACATAGGCTTCGAACTGGAAGAGCCATTGCGCGAAGGTATGCAGGTTCAGCGAAGGCATATTCATACTCCGCTTAGTTAGAATCCCAAATTCCGGCGCTGGTTATCCGCAACCGGCGATTCCCGAAGCGCCCGGCCTGCGGAGTGGAGCGCGGCGCCGCAGAACAAGAGCTTGAGCGCAGCTTAGCACTACCTCCGCGCCCGGAATATGTGAAAATCGTGTAGGTGACCACTGCGCCTGGATTCGCGGTACCAAAGGCGATACCCCGGCCCGCAAAATGTCGATGAGGGGCGCCGAAACCCCGATTCGACTCGAATTCCCGCTTCGCGTCGGAGAGCCATAGCGGGGCCGGAGCTGCGCGTGATCGATTCGCCCAACTTCAGCGCCGGCTACCGCGGACGGCTGGCGCCTTCCCCCACCGGTCTTCTGCATCTGGGTCATGCCCGAACCTTCTGGACGGCCTACGAACGGGCGCGAGCCGCCGGGGGGATCCTGGTCTTGCGCAATGAGGATCTGGACCGGGAGCGCGCGCAGGACCGATTCTGGGAGGCCATCGTCGAGGATTTGACTTGGCTTGGCATCCGCTGGCGCGAGGGACCGGATGTGGGAGGGCCCTACGGCCCGTATGCGCAAAGCCAGCGGAGCGGCCGCTACCTGGATGCCTGGCGGCAACTGCTTCTGCAAGGGTGCATTTATCCCTGCCGCTGCTCGCGGAAGGATCTGGCCCAGGCGGCGCAGGCGCCGCACGACGATGAAGCCGTCTATCCAGGAACCTGCAGGCCCCGAATCGGCAGGAGCGAGTCCGGCGCTCCAGGCGGCTTGGCCGCCCCGCGCCCCCGATCGGAAGGCGTCTTCGAGCCCGGAGCGCCAGACGGCCGAAACTGGCGTTTCCGCGTTCCGGACGGCGAAGTGGTTGCATTCGAAGACCGGAGCTTCGGACCGCAGCATTTTGTGGCCGGACGCGATTTCGGCGATTTTCTGGTCTGGCGGCGCGATGGGCTGCCGTCCTATCAACTGGCCGCGGTGGTGGACGATGCGGCCATGCGCATTACCGAAGTCGTTCGGGGCGCCGATCTGCTCAAGTCGACCGCCCGCCAGATCCTGCTGGCGCGCGCGCTGCAATACGAATCGCCGGGCTGGCGGCATTGCCCCCTGGTTTGCGGATCGCGGGGGGAGCGGCTCGCTAAACGGCACGATGCATTGAGCCTGCGGACGCTGCGAGCGCAGGGGGTCTCGCCGGCGGAGGCGGTCGATGCATCGCTGGACATTCGCCGATTCCTCCGCCGGACGGAAGCTCGGCAGGATTAACAGAGCGAAACGCGCGATAATCTTCCTGCCGTCTCATTCCCCTTGCCATCGTGCCCTCGGACCTCGCTCAAACCGTAAAACAGCAGGCGGATATCGTCCGCGTGATCGGCGAGTATATCCGGCTGAGGAAGGCGGGCGCCCAGAATTACGCCGGGCTGTGCCCGTTCCACGGGGAGAAGACTCCCTCCTTCTCCGTTCACGCCGGGCGCCAGTTCTATCACTGTTTTGGCTGCGGCCAGTCGGGGGATGTATTTTCCTTTGTGCAGAAGATTGAAAACGTGGGATTTCCCGAGGCTGTGCGCCTGGTCGCGCAGAAGTGCGGAATCGCGCTGCCGCGGCGCGAGTTCTCCAGCCCGGAGCAGGAGCGGGAGAGCCTGGAGAGGCGCAAACTCCTCGATCTGCATGAATTGGCGACCGCCTGGTTCGAGGAGCAGTTGCGCTCCCCGGAGGGCGCGCGGGCCCGCGAATACCTGAGCGGCCGGGGCCTCACCGCCGCCGCCATCCAGCAGTTTCGCATCGGGTATGCTCCAGACTCCTACCAGGCCTTGCGCGATCGGCTGCACGGCGCGGCCCCGCCGGACCTGCTGCGCCGCTCCGGCCTTTTTTCTTCGAAAGAGCAGGAGGATGGAGCTTCCGGCCCCCTGTATTCCCGGTTCCGCAAGCGCATCACCTTTCCGATTCGCAACGAATCCGGCCGCACCATCGCCTTCACCGCCCGCGCGCTCGACGCCGAGGACAAGTCCGGGCCCAAATACATGAACTCCCCGGAAACGCCCCTCTATTCGAAAGGGCAGGTGCTCTTCAACCTGGACAAGGCGCGGCAGGCCATCCGGCAACAGGACGTGGCCCTGCTGGTGGAAGGACAGATGGACTGCATCTCGGCCTTTACGGCCGGCATCGCGAATGTTCTGGCCAGCAGCGGAACGGCCTTTTCCGAGGCCCAGGCCCGCCTGCTCAGCCGGTTTACGAAGCGCTTGATCGTCAACTTCGATCCGGATACAGCCGGGGCAAATGCGGCCGAGCGGTCGATCGCCCTGCTCACCGAGGAGGATTTTGAGATCCGGGTGGTTACCCTGGAGGGAGGGCTGGACCCGGACCGCTTCATTCGCGAGCGCGGCATCCAGGCGTATCTGGACGCTTTATCCGGAGCCAGGAGACACTCGGATTACCTCATCGACCGGGCCCAGAAGTTATTTCCTTCCCGCACGGCGGAGGCCAAGAGCAAGGCCGTCAAGTTTTTGCTGCCCCATATCCGGCGGGCGCCCAACCCTATTATTCGCCAGGATTTCGCGGCGGACGCCGCGCAGAAGCTGGGCATCGATTCGGCTCTGATGCGGGAGGAGTTGAAGCAGGCGGCGGCCAGGAAGGCGCGGCCTGCGGCGCCCCCGAAGGAGGCCGCCGCAAACGAGGCCGAGCGCATCCTGCTGCGGGCGCTCTGCTCCCCGCCCGGCAGCCCGCTCTTCCTGCTGGCGGCCCGCGCCCTGGAGGATCAAAACGATTGGTTTGAAGGACTTGGAAGTACAGAGATGCTTCACGCCCTGCGCCTGCGGGAGGATGCGGAGCCCCTGGCCGCGGTGCAGGATCCGCGACAGCGCGCCCTGTTGGCCGCCATTCTGTTGGGCGAATCCGAGCCGGTCGATCCGGAGACCGTGGCGGCGGCTTTGGACACCTTGCGATACCGGCGCCTGGAACGGCAGCAGCGGCGGATTCGGGCCGAGATCGCGGAGGCCGAGCGCCGCCGCGACGCAGGCCTGATCTCCCTGCTGATCGCCGAAAAACGGGAAATCGACCGCAAATTGCGCGAAAGCGAATCGATATAGGCGGCGGCCGGCCGCGAAACCGAATCGCGCCATCGACATCTAAAGGGATATGGACTTGGGAGGAAGGTGGGCGCGCCGCGCCGGGATTCGCCCTCCAACCATGATATTCTGTAAGTCTTTGAAGGACGCGCGCCTTTCCGTCGGCGGTCCGATCGCCCGGCCGGAGAAATGCCTCCGAAGGCAGCATCGCACCCCGTCCTTTTCTGAGCACGGACCCGGTCCAAAAATTAGTTGGGGGCAGGACTCGCTTGGCCATAGAAGACAAGTACGAGGAAGACATCCAGAAGCTCATTGACGCAGGCAAGGAAAAGGGCTACCTGACCTACAACGAGGTCAACGACCTGATCCCCGGCGACCTGCATTCTCCCGACGACCTGGACGACCTGCTGACGACCATCGGCACCCAGGGAATCGACGTGCTTGAAGGCGGGCCGAAGTTCGGGGCGGACAAATTCGAAGCCGAGCTGGAAGAGGGCGAGGATGTCGAACTCGACCTGACCCCGGGCACGCTGGAAAAGACCAACGATCCCGTTCGCATGTACCTGCGGGAGATGGGAACCGTCCCCTTGCTGACGCGCGAGGGCGAGGTGGAAATCGCCAAGCGCATCGAGCGCGGGCAGCTTCGGGTGTTGAAGGCCATCTCCCGCTCGCCCATCGTGATCCGCGAAGTGGTCGGTCTGGGAGAAGATCTGCGCCGCGGAGTGCGCAACATCAAGGAAGTGATGATCTTCGACGAGGAGGAGATCACCGAGGAGATTCTGCAGGCCCGCGTTCACCAGACCATCTCCCGCGTCGACACCCTGGTGAAACACCAGAAAAAAGCGGCCGCGCTGATGGAAAAACTGGAGGGGATCAACCCCAAGTCCAAAATGCGCGAGCACAGAAAGACCCGCTGGCTGATGAACCGCGAACGGGTGCATGTCTCCCGGATTGTGCGCGAGCTGAAGTACACCAACCTCGAGCGCAAGCGCCTGCTGGACAAAGTAAACAAGACCGTGGACGCCATGCGCATGCTGGAGCGCCAGATCAAGTCGCTCGATCTGAAGCATGAGCAGTCCAAGAGCGAGGAGCTGCGCAAGGAGTACCGGCGGCAGCAGAAAAACTGCAAGACCGACCTGGAGAAGCTGGAGTTGGAGGCCGGCGTATTGATCGCCGAACTGAAGCGCACCCAGCGCGAAATGATCCAGGGCGACATGGACGCCGAGCAGGCCAAGCGCGAGCTGATCGAGGCCAATCTCCGGCTGGTGGTCTCCATCGCCAAGAAATACACCAACCGCGGGCTGCAGTTTCTCGACCTGATTCAGGAAGGCAACATCGGCCTGATGAAGGCGGTGGACAAGTTCGAATACCGCCGCGGCTACAAGTTTTCCACCTACGCCACCTGGTGGATTCGCCAGGCCATCACCCGCGCCATCGCGGACCAGGCCCGCACCATCCGCATCCCGGTGCACATGATCGAGACCATCAACAAGCTGATTCGCACCTCCCGACAACTGGTGCAGGAGCTGGGCCGCGAACCCACCTCCGAGGAAATCGCGCGGCGCATGGATATTCCGGTCGCCAAGGTGCGCAAAGTGCTCAAGATCGCGCAGGAGCCCATTTCCCTGGAGACCCCGATCGGGGAAGAGGAGGACTCCCACCTGGGTGACTTTATCGAGGACCGGCAGGCGGTCTCGCCGTCCGAGGCGGTGATCAGCGTCAACCTGAAGGAATACACCTCCCAGGTGCTCCGCACGCTGACCCCGCGCGAAGAGCGGGTCATCAAGATGCGGTTCGGCCTGGAGGACGGCTCCGAGCATACCCTGGAAGAGGTGGGTCAAAGCTTCCAGGTCACCCGCGAGCGGATTCGGCAGATTGAAGCCAAGGCGCTGCGCAAGCTGCGCCATCCCTCCCGCTCCCGCAAGCTGAAGGCCTTCGTCGAAGCGGCCCGCGAATAACTCCCCCGCGTTTTGCGCCCGCCCGTCTTCCGCCCACTGGCGGCGATGGAGACCGGGCCGAGCCTTGAACCATGCCGCAACTCACCTGTCGAGCCTGAAACAGGGATTTTGCGGCTGGCGCCTCAGCCGATCTTTTCCGGCGTAAGCTCCCGCGCCATGTCCGGCAGCCGGCTTCCGTATCGCAGCATCAGGGGGAGCAGTTTCCGCGCCTCCCAATAGCGCGGCAGGTAACGTCCAGGATTGGATGCGCAGCGCAGCAGCCATCCGGCATAAAACCGGTCGGCCCACTCGGGAATGCGCACCTGATCTCCGCTCAGAAATGCGATCGCCGCGCCGATACAGTGGATAGACGCCGGATAGTCCAGCCGCCGGCGCAGATAGAGCCCCAGGCGTTCCTGGGTTCCGCCGCCCACGGTCACAACAATGTGCTTCGGACGCTGCCGTCGAATTCGGGCAAGCAACACCTCATCGTCGACGGGTCTGCCGTAGACCGGCGCTACATAGAAATCCTCATCCGCAATTTCGACGCCTTGCTCCCGCAGCCAATTTCGGTTCCTGCGCGCGCTCTCCTGCCCAGCCATGATCCAGAAGCTTGCGTGCGGCGCGCGCATCGAGGGCCGCTCCAGCAGCGCCGAGAGATACTTCAGGCCGGAAAGCCGGCGTATGCGGTCCCCCTGCATCCGGTTCCAGATCGTCACCATGAAGGCGCTGTCCGGCAGGATCAGATCCGCTGCGAGAAGGGCCTCGCGGTACTCCGCATCCCGGGCAAGATTCTTGAGCGCGGGAGCAGCGGGAACGACCAGCAAGCCGCCCCGCTCCATCCGATCGACCGCTTCGTCCACGCTGCCGAGAAAGAAGGGCAGGCCCAGGATTTGCCGGTGCGGGGAGAGGCTGTTGCCGGGAGAGGCTGGAGAAGAGACGGTCAATGGTCATTCCCGGGAGGCGAAAGCAAGAGCGCCGCGCTGATTTCCCTCACCGGCCTGTGGCGGCTCCGGAGCTTGCGCCCGGTCCGCGCCCGCGCTATGCAGCCGCGCCCTATCGCTTGGTTACGCCCGCCAGCATCTGGCTCTCGATCCATTCGTAGGTCTTGGCCAATCCGTCCTTCAGGCGGATGGACGGCTCCCATCCCAGGTATTCGAGAATCTTGGTATTGTCGCTGTTTCTTCCATTCACGCCTTTGGGCGCGTTCAGAATGTATTTCCGCTGCAGCTTGACGCCGCCAATCTCTTCGGCAAGAGCCACGAGCTGGTTGATGGTCACCAGCTCATTGGTTCCCAGGTTGATCGGTTCGAGAATCTCGCTCTCCAGGATCGCCTGCGTCCCGCGGGTGCAATCGTCGATGTACATGAAGCTTCGGGTCTGCTTGCCGTCGCCCCAGATTTCGATCTCATGGCTGCCGCTGGCCTTGGCTTCAATCACTTTGCGGCAGATAGCGGCCGGAGCCTTCTCGCGTCCGCCGGTCCAGGTGCCCAGCGGGCCATAGACGTTGTGGTACCGGGCCACCCGGCACACCAGTCCAAAATCCTCTTCGAAGTGACGGCACATGCGCTCGCTGAAGAGTTTCTCCCAGCCATATCCATCCTCGGGCAGGGCGGGATAGGCATCCTCTTCCTTCAGCGCGACCACTTCCGGATTCTTCTGCTTGTCCCCGTTGTACACACAGGCGGAGGAGGAATAAAAGAATCGCTCCACGCCCTGTTCCCGCGCCGCCATCAGCATATGCGTATTGGTCAGCACGCTCAACATGCAGAGCGCCTTGTTGTTTTCGATGAAACCCATGCCGCCCATGTCGGCGGCCAACTGGAAGACCACCTCCGCGCCTTCGGCCGCCTTCAGGCAACTGTTTTTCTCCTTCAGATCGAGAACCAGATTCTCGACCTCTCCGGAGCTTTGATACCACTCGTCGAGCGGCTTCACGTCCACCGCGCGAATCACTTCGGCCCCGTCGGCCAGCAAACTGTTCACCAGGTGACCGCCGATGAATCCGCCGGCGCCGCAAACGACAACCTTTTTGCCTCGCACTTTCATAATCTCTCGATGCGCCTCCAGAATTTCCGCCGACGACTCTCCGCCATCTCTATCCGGCATCGCTCTCCGGTTCGCGGCAGCGAAGGCCCTGGGGCGAGCGCAGCGGCCGCGTCTGGCGAAAAAACACGCGTTCGCGCGCTCCAATCCAGTAAGTTTCTCACACTCCCCCGGCCGGTCGTGACGGTAGCGGGCAGGCCGGAGTTTACCTTCTATGAACGCACTGCGCTTGAAGCGAACCCTGCGAGATTAGGCTTTCGCGCCCGGAATCCGCCCATGCTTCCTGCGTCCATGCTTGCGATCCGATCGCTCCAGACTCATCGCCTCAGACTCGGCCCCGGCCTTGTTCGCGTCCACGCGCCGGCGGCGCGTTCCTAATAGAGCCTTCCCTGAGTCTCCTCGTCGATCTGCCGCAGAAACTCCCGGAGCAGCGCGATTCTGGGCTCCGCCAGCTCTTTCGCGCTCTCCAGACGAAGCTTGCCCGGCAGCTCCGCCAGATTCCTTCTGAGCGTCGCCACGGCATCGGTGAAGATGCGATACCGCGTGTCCCGGCCGATCTTCGCCACCACCCTTAAGATGCCGACCGAGCCGAGCTGCTCGAGAATA
This sequence comes from Acidobacteriota bacterium, assembly GCA_021799945.1. Taxonomy (GTDB): domain Bacteria; phylum Acidobacteriota; class Terriglobia; order Terriglobales; family Acidobacteriaceae; genus PALSA-350. The sequence goes on along the minus strand of JAJYZK010000006.1, from coordinate 4,151 downwards.
TCCGCATCCCGCAGGAGGATTCCCTCGATGGTTCCGGGGGCGTCCTGCGGCTGATGCGTCCGGATCGCCTCCACCACGCCGGCCGTCTTTTCCGCTGGAAAACCGGCCCGGGCAAGCACGGCGGGAGCATGCCGCATGGCGTAACCGGTATGGTCCCAGCCGGGGAGCAGGCGTGGATCCTCCGGCCGATGCCCTTCGAAGACGCCCAGATCATGCAGCCACGCGGCCGCAAACACCACGTCGTCGTCGTAAGAATGACCGCGCCCGGCGAGGCGGGTGAGAGCATAGAGCCGGGCCTGATGTCCCAGCTTTTCGATCGGCCGGGCCTGGACCATGACATATTCGACCAAAGCGAGCCGAAACCCGGGGCCGGCCGCGGATTGGCGCACCATGGCCTGCTGCTCCGCAGGCAGAGTCCATGCCGAAATCGCGGCAGCCTCGCGTTCAGCTTTCAAATTCGTACCGCCGCAGCCCGGTCATCTGAAGCAGAGCGAGCCAGACGAACCGCGGATTGTTATACAGATATCTGCGCCAGAGCCGGCGCGGCTCGTGCAGCAGACGGTGCAGCCACTGCATTCCCATCCGCTTCACCCACTGCGGCGCATCCGCGGTGCGCCCGCTGTTGATATCGAAGGCCGCGCCCACGCCCACCATCAGCTTCACGGGCAGGCGGTCCACATACTGGGCCATGAATCGCTCCTGCTTGGGCGTGCTCAGCCCGCACCACAGGATGTCGCTCTTCGACCGCTCCAGGTCTCTCCGCAGCGCGTCCTCTTCCTCCGGGCGCAGGGGACGGAAGGGCGGCGCATACACGCCGGCGATGGTGATTCCGGGAAATCGCCGCTCCAGAGATTCCTTCAAGCGCTCGGCCACCCCCGGTTGACCCCCGTAAAGATAGTGTCGATATCCCCGCTCCACCGAAAGCCGGCAAAACTCCAGCATGAAGTCCGGGCCATAGACGCGGTCCATGTCCCGATGCCCCTGCAGATGACCCAGCCAGACCGTCGGCATCCCGTCGGGCGTGGTCAGCAGCGAGGCGTTCTGGATCCTGCGGAATCCCGCGTCGCTCTGCGCCTCCATGATGCCGTGAACTCCGGTGACGCAGACATAGCCCCTGCCCCCGCCCTGCAGGTGCTCGTCGCACAACTTCAGAGCCCGCTCCATGTTCAGAGCGCTCACGCCGACTCCCAGAATATTGGCCCGCAAATGTCTCTCGGTTTTCGCCAGATCCACATCCGTTCCGTTGCGCAGCAAAAGACGCGAACGCTTCGCCCGCCACGGAGTTATTACAGCCAGCCTACACGGGATGTGGAAAAACGGCGCGCGTCAAGGTGCGACAGGGAAGATTTCCGGTTACGAAAAGCATCATGGACAGGTCACTTTCGGCGGGCCGGCGGCAGAGAGCATTCCTTTGGCTGGCGCCGGCCGCTCTTTCGTGGGACAATTCTTCTCGCCCCCCAAAGGTTCCCCTGAGCGATGACCCGATTGGATGCATATGCGAGATTGCAGCGCGCCGCGGCGCTGGCCTGCGAGGCGGGAGGCGACCGCATCCGCGTAGGCCAAGCCTGGGAGCAGCTTCGCGGACTGCGCAGCGACGAATTTCCCGCGGAGATGCGCCCCGCCTTCAGTTTTCTCCAGCACGAGATCTCCCGCGCCTCGCCGGATGAGCTGAGCGATCGCGAAATCTCCTTCCTCACCGAAAAACTGCGGAGTCTGGAGCGGATGTGGAGTGAGTCCTTCGACGGATCCGTGGACCGGATTGGATATTCCGAGGCGTCGTGACGCTCGCGCGCGTCCAGGCTCGGCCGGCGACTCGTATCCTCACCCGGCCCTGAGACCGATCTGGCCGGAGCGCCCGGCCCCGGTCAATCTGCCGCCGGACGAGGTTCACCTCTGGGTCTGGTTGTTGGAGTGCGGCGAAGACGATGAGGCCCGCCTTGCCACTCTGCTGAGTGAAGAGGAACGCGCGCGCGCAAGCCGCTTCCTTTTCCGTCCGCATCGCGCCGCCTACGTGATGGCGCACGCCAGGATGCGCTCTATCCTCGGCGCCTATCTGGATCGATCTCCGACCGCGATAAGCCTCGTCCTGGACCCTTGGGGCAAGCCTCAGGTCTCCGATCCGAATCCTGGCGCGCCCATCCAGTTCAATCTGGGCCATTGCGAGCGTTTGGCGCTGCTGGCTGTTTCCCGCAACATCGCCGTAGGCGTGGACATCGAGGAACTTGTCCCGATCGAACCAGCGGCGGCGTGGGAGACGGCGCAGGCTCATTTTTCCCCGCGCGAGCAGACCGATCTCGCCTGGTTGCGGCGAGAGGCGCCGGGGGATAGCTGGATCGCGGGCTTCTACCGCTGCTGGACCCGCAAGGAGGCGATCGCAAAAGGGGAAGGCGCCGGATTGCGCATCGCCCTGGACGCCTTCGACGTCACTCTGCTGCCGGAGGCGCCGGCCAGGCTGCTGGGAAGCCGGCCTGCGGCAAATCTCCGCCCCGGCTGGGAATTGTACGACCTGACTCCGGCGCCGGAGGTGGCTGCGGCGCTGGCGGCAAGACCTCAACCGGCTCGGATCGCCTGTTTCAGCCTCGCCATTTGAAGGGCGGCGCCGGATTGGCGCGAAGGCCTCCAGCGTGTTTCCTCTAAGACGAACTCCCTTATCCGAACCGCGGAGCAGGCCTGCGATCGAGGCTGGGCTTATGCTGCGTTCCGGCCGTCTTTGCAAGCCGTTGCGGCATTGGTGAAAGGTGGTCTAGGCCCCTCTATTTCTCCGCCGGGCCGCGAAGGGCCAGAGCCAGGAGCGCCTTCTGCTCCAACTGGTGAGCCTTGGCGGAGCCGGTGGCCGGACTGGCGGCGGCCGACCGCTTCACGCTCAGCACCTCCCGGCCCGAGGCAAGACTGCGGAGCCTTGGCAAAACGAAAAACAGAGCGCCCATGTTTTCCGGCTCTTCCTGCACCCAGACCAGCTCCCTGGCCGCCGGATGGCGCGCAATTTCCCGCGCCAGATCCTCCTGCGGCCACGGGTAGAGCTGCTCCACCGAGAGAATGCCGGTTGCGCTCCCGGGTTTGCGGGAGCGCTCGCGCCGCAGTTCATGCCCGATCTTGCCGGTGCACAAGAGCAGGCGGCGCGCGTTTTCAACGGAGGTCTCCGGCAGGACGTTCCGAAAGCGAGGCTGGTGAAATTCGGCGAGCGGCGAAGAAGCGTCGGCATGGCGCAGCATGCTTTTGGGGGTAAGCGCCACCAGGGGTTTCCGCCAGGGGCGCATGACCTGGCGGCGCAGAAGATGAAAATATTGGGCCGCCGTGGACGGCTGGCAGATCTGGAAATTGTCTCGGGCCGCAAGCTGCAAAAAACGCTCCAGCCGCGCGCTGGAGTGCTCCGGCCCCTGGCCCTCGTAGCCGTGAGGCAGCAGCATGACCACCCCGCTCAGCAGTCCCCACTTATCTTCTCCCGAGGCGATGAACTGGTCGGTGATAATCTGCGCGCCGTTGGCGAAGTCTCCGAACTGCGCCTCCCAGAGCGTCAGGGTTTCGGGATAATCCCGGCTGTAGCCGTATTCGAATCCCAGCACCGCGGCCTCCGAGAGGACGGAGTTATAGACCTCGAACCGGGCCTGGCCCGGCGCCAGATGCGCGAGCGGCGCATATCGCCGCTCATTCTCCGTATCCACCAGAACGCTGTGCCTCTGGTTGAATGTGCCGCGCTGGCTGTCCTGGCCGCTGAGCCGCACCGGCGCGCCGTCGAGAAGCAGGGCGCCGAAGGCCAGCGCCTCCGCCATGCCGTAATCGACGGGCCGGACCCCCCGCGCCATCTCTCCGCGCTGCTCCAGAAGCTTGCCGATCTTGGGATGCATGTGAAAATCGCGGGGGTAGTCGATCAGCCGCGCGCCCAGCTCGCGAATGGCCTCCGCGCTCAGCCCGGTATCCACCTCGCACGCGGCGTCGTAGCGGCCCCCGCGGTATGGCGACCAATACTGCGGAAGCCGCGCAAGCGAAGTCTTTCTGGTCATCGTCTGGGCCTGCCGGTGGGCCAACGCAAAGCGGGCCTGCGCTTCGCTGACCAAAGCGGCGGGGTCCGCGCCGATGCGCCTGGCGTAAATCTGATAGAGCGCAGGATGGTCCTTGATCCTGGCGCAGCGTAAAGGCTGCGTAATCGTCGG
>JAJYZK010000280.1 GCA_021799945.1 Acidobacteriota bacterium | reverse complement strand
GGTAGAAGTGGATGACAACGTGGCTCAGTTCGTCGATGAGGCCCATGGAGAAAAGCGCGCCCGGATGAATCGTCTGCTCCGGCCTTTTCTCCGCGTCCCGCACCAGGTTCATGCGCTGCGCGAACTCCCGGCTGGCGGCCGGGTTCAAAAGCATGACGTTGCCGGCAAAAGAAAACAGGGAGCGGTCGAACCGGTAGCGGTCGCGGGCCTGACGGGAGACGTGAAATTCCATCATTGCAGCTTCTTATCCTTCCGCTGGAAATCCGCAAGCCGCCGGCGTGCTCCGGGCGCCCGCCCCTGCCGCGAACTCACGCTTCCCCTGCATTCTTCCTTCGATGCCGGTTTTCCCCGCGGGTCGGCGATCCGGGAACAAGCTCCGCCGCTGCGCCGGCCCGCGAGTCGGAGGCCGGGCGCCGGACGGCCGCCCCGGCGATTACAGCCGGTAGGCCTTTCGCACAACCTCCCCGAACAACTGTGTAGCCACTTCGACCGCCTCCGCTTCCTCCAGACGATGCTCGGCCACCAGTCTTGCCAGATAGGAGCAGTCGATTCGGCGAGCCACGTCGTGGCGGGCGGGAATCGAGAGAAAGGCCCGGGTGTCGTCGTTGAATCCCGCGGTGTTGTAGAAGCCGGCGGTTTCCGTCACCAGTTCCCGGAAGCGCAGCATCCCCTCCGGGCTGTCATAGAACCACCACGGCGGTCCCAGGAGCAGGCAGGGATAATGGCCCGCCAGCGGCGCCAGCTCGCGGCTGTACGCGGCCTCATCCAGGGTGAAAAGAATAATGGTCAGCGAAGGTTCGTTGCCGAACCGGTTCAACAGCGGGCCCAGCGCGTGGACGTAATCCGTCGCCGCCGGGATGTCGCCGCCCATGTCCCTGCCGAAGCGTTCATGCACTTGGCGATTGTGATTGCGCACGCTTCCGGGATGAATCTGCATGACCAGCCCGTCGTCGAGGCTCATACGCGCCATTTCCGTCAGCATCTGGGCGCGAAACATCTCCCGCTGCGCGGCATCGGCCTGCTGTTCGATGACCAGCCGGAAAAGCCGCGCGGCCTCCTCCGCGGGAAGATCCTCCGTCCGCGCGGTCGGATGCCCGTGATCGGTCGCCGTGCAGCCCAGATCCTTGAATCGCCAGCGGCATTTCGCCAGCGCATTCAGATAGCCGATCCAATGGAGGCAGTCTTCGCCATGCATCTCGCCGAGCGCGCGAACATTGCGGGCAAACCCGTCAAAGTCCGGATCGACTACCGAATCGGGACGGAAGGTGGGAAGAATGCGGCCATGCCATCCGGAGGCCCGCAGCTTTTGGTGATCCGCCAGCGGGTCCAGAGCCGAGTTGGTGGTCGAGAGCGCCTCGATGCGGAAGCGGTCGTACAGGGCTCGCGGCCGGAACTCCGGCGAGGCCAGTTTTTCCGCAATTGCATCGTAGTGCCGGTCGGCGTTGCCTTCCGTGAGCCGCTCTTCAATGCCGAATAATTCCTGAAAGGCGTAGTCCAGCCAAAGGCGCGTCGGCGTCCCTCGAAACAGATAATAACGGCTGGCGAAGAGCCGCCATATCGCGCGGGCCTGCGCCGGCTCCAGCGCGCCCTGGCCGATGCCCATCCGCTCCATCGGTTCTCCCTGGCTGTACAGCATGCGGAAGATATAGTGATCGGGAACGATGAATAGCGTTGCCGGGTCGGGGAAGGCGAGATCCTCGGCAAACCAGCGCGCATCCAGGTGGCCGTGAGGGCTGAGGATGGGCATGTCCTGGATCTGCCGATAAATCCGCCGCGCGATCGTTCGCGTTTCCGTATCCGCGGGAAAGAGCCGGTCGTCGTGAAGAAGAGTCACAGTTTTTGTCCTGAAATGTTCGTTCCGGTTGCGCCTCGCTGGCGATACCCGGGAAATCCGCCGCACGGTTCGCAGAGAGAGCAAGCGCCGCGCACCCGTGCCGCGGCGTCTCCCGGCATTCTACGCTTCAGCTCAGCAGGACAGGGGAAGCGGGACAGGGCGCTCGCTACGGCGGGCTCCGGAGCGAGTCCCGCCGGTCGGGGCCTTCTCTCACCGAGCCATCAGCCGGCCGGGGGCCGCGGCGGATCGGTGAATTGACGGCCGTTCGCGGCTGGCCTGCTCGTGCAGCCGATCCGTCCTCGGAATCCGCGTCGCGAAGCGCGCAGCCTGGAAGCAGAATTCGATACCGAGGATCACCAGCCAAACGGACAGAATCAGGCGAAGGCGCCGGTTTGGAATCCTGGGCGCCACTCCGGAGCCCAGCACTCCGCCGAACACCCCCCCGACGGCGAGCTTGGCCAACAGGGCCAGGCTCCCGGGCTCCATCCCTCCAGCCAGGTGAAATCCCGAACCGGCGAGCGCAATCGCCAAGCCAAACGCGAGATCGGTGCCCACCACCTGCGAAGCGCTCAGAGGGGACAGGCTCAGCAGCGCCAGAGTCCCCAAGGCCCCGGCCCCCGAGGACGAAAAGCCGACCTCCGCGCCGATTGGCAGCATGATCAAGGCGATCCATCCAGGCCGCTCCGCTGCCGGCCGGACAATCGAGGCAGGTGAAAAATGCCGGAAGAGATGCCATGCGGCGGAGAAGGTGATGATGGCCCCCAGCACCGCATACAGGATGGATTCGGACCCATGCGCGGCAACCCGGCGGAAGAGCGCGGAGCCGGCGATCACGCCGGGCAGACCGCCCAGGAGCATGTAGCCGAGGATTTTGAAGTTGACCTGCCGCCTCGCCACCTGGATGGGAACCACAATCAGCTTAACGATTGCGGAGTAGGCCAGGGCCGCAGTCACCGCGGCCTCTACCGGCAGGTGCAGCGCCAGGATGAGCACCGGCGCGGTGACCACGCCCGCGCCCACGCCGGTCAGGGCGATGACCACGGCGATTGAGAATCCGATCAACATCTCCATGGGGCGACTTTCCAGGTCAGACGTTGTTTGCCATGCGGGGCGTCCTGACAGGCGGCTGCCGTCACTCAGATGGACTGGCTCAGGTGGACTGAATGTGGATTCCGCACTCCTGCTTCTTCCCGCCCCACCGGCCGGAGCGGGGATCGTCGGGGTCGAGGGGCAGGCTGGTGCAGGGCTCGCATCCGATGCTGGTATACCCTCGGTCGTAGAGAGAAAGCAGAGGAATGTCGAAGAGCTTGGCGTAGCGCCATACCTCTCTGGCGCTCCAATCGGTCAGCGGGCTGATCTTGCGCAAGGTCTTCCCTCCGGGGAGGGTGAAGCCGTCTACAGGCTTCAGTTCCGCGCGGCTCCGGGACTGCTCCCGCCGCAGCCCGGTAAACCAGAGCCCGTATTTCTCCAGTTCGGCAAACAGCGGCGTCACCTTTCGCAGGCCGCAGCAGCGAGAAGGGTCGGCGCGATGCAGGATGCCGAACTGCGCCTCCTGCTCGGCGACGCTCTGCGCAGGCAGCACGTTGATGAGATTCAGGCCCCAGTCCCTGGCAAGGCGATCGCGATACTCGCAGGTTTCGGCGAAATGGTATCCGGTATCGAGAAAGACTACGGGAATCTGCGGATGGCGCGGACGAAGCATGTGCAGCAGCACGACATCCTCGGCCTGGAAGCTGCAGGTGACGCAGGCGTGCGCCGCTCCGGCCGCAATCTCCTGGCCGACGAGATCGAGCGCCGACTGAAGCCTCGCCTCAAACTGAGTCTCGGACGGGGGTCTTCCCGGCTCTTGCGTTTGCACAATCATGCCCGCTCCTCTCCATGCGCGCTTTGCCCGTCCGCGCTTTGCAAGCGATCCAGAATTTTTTTGTTTTCGAGCGCCCGAATCGTCTCCTCTGCGGTGACGAATTGCAAGCCCACATTGGGAGCGGGCTCCGAGGCGGCCGCGAACAAGGGCTCCAGCCGCAGCTCGGCGTCCTCGGCGGGAACGGATCCCGCAAGCACGGTCCCCGCGGGGCGGGTTGGATGTGGAAGTGGGCGCTCGCCGCCGGCCTGATCCGTTTCCGCTTCGACGAGCACGATCGCGCCGGCGGCCAGCAAACGGCGCCAGAAGGATGCGTTCTGCACGCGGGTCCGCACAACGGCGCAGCCGCGAATCAGGAGGCGCCGCTCCAGTTCGCCGGCGAGCTCCGCTTCCGGGATTAACAGCACCGCCGGCCGGTGGGGCCAGAGGGAGTCTGGAGCGCGGCGTCGCGTCTCAGGGGCGCTTACCTTTTCCCGGATCATGCCGGCGGCGGCCGTCGCATTGCTCTCCGCATCGATCAGAACAAAGCTGCCCATGGCGCGGCTCTGCCGGTAGGGGTCGAAAAAAATCGGCCGCGGAAGCTCGATCTCGACAACCCCGATGTCGTTCATCGCCAGGCCGCCCTCCGGAATCTCCTGAAGCGTCTGCATATCCACCCGGCCGCGGACCCTGGAAACTCGGGCGTGGATCGTCTGCGCGCCGTGCTTCAGCAGATACGATCGCCCGGGGTCGAGGACTCGGCTGTCAAACCAGACCAGCTCGGCTTCAAAGTGCGTGGCGCTTTGCGGCGGCGCCTCCGCCGCTGCGAGGCAGTCGCCCCGGCTGATGTCCAGCTCGTCCTCCAACGTCACGGTGATGGACTGCGGGGCAGTCGCCCGGTCCAGCTCGCCGTCGAAGGTGGAAATGGAGGCGACGCGGGAGGTTCGCCCCGAAGGCAGGGCCACCACCCGGTCGCCGGGCCGCACCGTTCCGGCCGCAAGCTGCCCGGCAAAGCCGCGGAAGTGCTGGTTCGGCCGGATCGCCCGCTGCACCGGCAGACGGAAGGCCCCGTCTCCACTCTGGTACGCGGCGGGAACCTCCTCAAGATGCCGCAGCAGGGCCGGCCCGCGGTACCATGGCAT
>JAJYZK010000279.1 GCA_021799945.1 Acidobacteriota bacterium | reverse complement strand
CCGATTTCTTCTGGCGGATGCAATCGACCAGCACCCGGCGGCGCCAGGGGAGCGGGTTGAACAGGAACAGCGCGCTCTCCCGGACGGAGCGGAGATCGGTTCGCCGGGACATCGTTTCCAGCGCCTCCACCTTGGAGGTCGTGGCGGTTTCCGTAGCGTATCCCACTCCATCGCGAAGGTCGCGGTAGTCGGAATAGAGGGCTGTGCCGGCCATCAAGTCATGGAATTGGTTAAAGCAAAGCTTCCACCATGAAGCGGCAAACTCCTCACCGGGATAGGGATGGCCGGCGCTCAGGCTCGCGGCCAGCGCGATCGTCTCCGCCTGCGACAGACCCCGCTCGGCTCTGCGATTCACGAACTTGACCTCGCCGTTTGCCGAGTAACAGCCGCGCGAGTGGTGCTGCAGCTCGCTCTGGATGACCGGAAGAGCGGCAAAACCCGGCGAGGACTCGACGGCGGCGAAGAAGGACTTGAGGGTGCTGAATCGCAGCTCCGGCAGGCTGGCGTCCTGCCGCATCGCGAGAATCTCCTCGATCTGCCGTTTGGTCACCGCCCCGCCGTGGTCGCCCACGCCCAGGAAGAATGCCGCATGGTCCAGGCCGGGCATGAAAATCTCCGGCAACACTCGGCGCACATCCGCCGCGCTCCCGTCGTAAGTGCGGCAGATTCGCAGCGTAAGAACCCGAGAACCGTCCGGAGCTTCCCACCAGAACACCAGGGGCAGCGGAAGCGCCTGCTCCTGGGGCTGAGGCCGCATGAAAACGTAATATCCGTAGTTCGCATGCCGCAAAATCTCCGGCAGACCCGCGGCGTGGCCGAAGGAGTCCGGATTCAAACCGATGCGCACGTCCGCACCCAGCTCTCCGCGGCAATATTCCTTTCCGTAAAGACAGTGGCGGGCGAAGCTCTCGGCCGCGGGAAGATTGCAGTCCGGCTCGACCGGCCAGGCCCCGACCACCTCCCAGCGGCCCTGACGGATTCTCTCCCGTATTTCCCCGAACATCCGCGGGTCGGCGCGCTGCACCCAGCGGTAATGCATCGACGAGGAGGCGCTGAAACAGAATTCGGGAAATTCGTTCATCCGATCCAGGGCGCTGTGGAAGGTGGTGAGCGCGAGATTGGAGCTGTCCCGCCAGGGCCAGAGCCATGCCGCGTCGACATGGGAGTAGCCGATGATGTGCAGCACCTTGCGGCCCGCGCCGGCGCCTTCTGGCGCGGGCCGCGCCGGCGCTTGAGCCGCAATTCCCGATTCCCCGATCGGCGATTCTCCCATCGCCGACGATCCTATGACGGACATCCCGCCAAGGAGAAAGCTTCGCCTGGACAAGCCGTCCGCTGCATCCTTCATGGCCCTCGTCTCTCCCTTCGCCGCGCGACGCCCGCCGGCGCCGTTCCGCAGCTTCCGTTTCCGTTGTGATTTGGCGTTATTTGAGGTAAGCGCGCACCAGATCGATCAGGCTCTCGGCAATCTCCGGCGAAGGAAACTTCTGCTTCTCCGAGCCCATCATGTGCAGTCGGATGTGATCCTCGAGCACCTCGGCCATCAGACTGTTGACGCCTCCGCGCACATTGGCCAGCAGCATGAGGATGTCCGCGCAGTCGTCCTCGGCCGACAAGGAGCGTTCGATGGAGTCCACCTGACCGCGAATCCTCTTGATCCGGGCCAGAAGTTTTTGCTTTTCCTTATCGAGTTGCGGCATTTTCTTCTTGCGCATACCGTAGGGGGATATGGTAAAATAGTCCTAGGTTTGGCGCGTGGCGTCGTCAGCAGGATCTTAACAGCGCCGCGAAAGGGGGAGCAAATGCCCAAAACACACGCTTCCCGCCTCCCGGCAGCCTCCGCCGGAGGCGTGCAAACCCTGCAATGCATCTGGGTAGCGACCGGCCTTCCCGCGCGGCCCCTGGCCTGCGTCTGGATTCGCGCCCGCGCGGTCGGCGTTGCCGACCCTCCTCCAGCCGGCGCATCGGAGTTATCCCGATGCGCCTGATTGCCCGCACATAACCAGGGCGCCCGCGACGCCGGTCTCCGGCCGGATGCGGGATGCCGTTCATCAACACGAAATCCGCCCGAGCTAGGCTGGACGGACGGTTGCAGAGAACCCTGTCGCTTCAAGGAAATGGTTTGCCTCTTGCGCTCGCGATCTCGCTGCTGTTCCTCTGCTTCGTCCCGGCGGAGGGACAATCCGATGCTCCCGCCGCCCCTCCGGCGCTTCCCGACGCTCCCGGCGTTCAGCAGTCTGCGGGACTCAAGATCCCGGACATCCCGGACATGGCGCCGCTGTTCGCCTACGCGCCGCAAAACCCCGGATCGAACTCCTCGGCGGGCCCCCTGCCGCCGAGCGCCTCGGATGTGACGTATTTTCCCCATCCGGAAGACGTCCCGTACTGGATCTCCGGACAGGCCAACATCATTTTTCAGGCCCACGGCGGCTTTCACTCACCGTATAGCGGACCCCATAGCTTTCTGGGCGGCGGGGAGTACAAGACTTCGCTGCTCGGCACCGTTCTTACCGGCTACGCCTGGCATATGAACCGGCGCTACAGCACCGACTTCATCGTAGATGTGGAGAGCGCCGGCGGACGCGGCCTGAGCGAGGCTCTGGGCCTGGCCGGATTCACCAACCTCGATGTCGTCCGCAACCCCAACCTGAGCGTCCTTCCTTACCTCGCGCGGGGCGAAATCCATCAGGTCATCGGTTTCACTTCGGAGATGGTCCAGGCCGCCCGCGGCCCGCTCAGCCTCTCCTCACAGCTTCCCGCGCGCCGCCTCGAAATCCGCGTCGGCAAAATGAGCCTGCCCGACCAGTTCGACGTCAACTCCGTCGGCAGCGACAGCCACCTGCAATTCATGAACTGGACGGTGGATAACGACGGCGCATGGGACTACGCCGCCGATACGCGCGGCTACAGCGTAGGGGGCTTGATCGAGTACGATTCACCCCTATGGGCCTTCCGCTACGGCATCTTCGCCATGCCCACGGTCGCCAACGGCATCAGCCTGGACTGGGCCTTCAGCCGCGCCCACGGACAGAACTGGGAGTTCGACCTTTACAAGTCCCTGGTGCATGGCCGCCCGGGCGTATCCCGCATTCTGGCATACGCCAACAACGCGCACATGGGCGACTATCGAAAGTCCGTTCAGGATTACTTTGCCGGCCTTACCCCCACGCCCGAAATTACTTACACCGAGCGCTTCGGAGCGCTCAAGTATGGCTTCGGCTGGAACGACGAGCAGGATATTACCGACCACCTGCGCTTATACAGCCGCGTTGGATGGAATGAGGGCCAGCACGAGTCCTTCGCCTACACGGAAGACGATCAGACGGTCGCGGTGGGAGGCGACTATGACGGCGGCCAGTGGGGCCGGCCGGTGGACAAAATCGGTCTGACCTTCGTCAGCAACGCCATCAAGAAGGATCACCAGAATTATCTGCATTACGGCGGCCTTGGATTCCTGCTCGGAGATGGAAATCTCTCCTATGGCCGCGAACAGATTACCGAGGGCTATTACAATCTCCATGCCTGGAAGGGGATGTACTACGCGCTCGACGAGCAGTTTATCGACCATCCGGGATACAATCGCGCTCGCGGTCCGGTGTGGGTGGAGAGCGTGCGGGCGCACATCGATTTCTAGCCTTCCATCCCCGCAGTTCGATACAGAATCCTTGTCATCCCGAACGCAGCGAAGGATCTGCTTTTTCAACGACCCCGGATAGCATTCCAGCCTCCATGTATGCTGGGAACTTCCTGCGCCCCACCCGAAGAACGATGGCCTCCGCCAAACCAACCTCGCCGCCGTGCATCGACGCCCACCATCATTTGTGGCGCTACGACGCGGCGCAATACCCATGGATCTCCGAGGCCATGGCCGAGCTGCGCCGTGATTTTCTTCTCTCCGAACTGAGCGCCGTCACCCGGGCTGCCGGCGTCGCCGGAACCGTTGCCGTCCAGGCGCGTCAAAGCTTTGAGGAGACCGAATGGCTCTCCTCCCTCGCCTCCCGGAGCGACCTGATCCTCGGGGTCGTCGGCTGGGCGCCGCTCATCGATCCCGGCGCCGAAGCCTACCTGGAAAAAGCGGCGGCCCTGCCGAAGGTAAAAGGCATCCGCCATGTGTTGCAGGATGAGCCGGACGACTTCTACGCGCTGCGCGAGGACTTCAACCGCGGCGCCGGCCTGTTGCGGAAGTTCGGGCTGCGCTACGATCTGCTGGTCTTTGCCCGGCGTCTGCCGCAAATCATTCGTTTCGTCGATCGGCACCCGCGGCAGATCTTCATTCTGGACCACATCGCGAAGCCCGGCATCCGGGAGCGGATCGTCTCTCCCTGGCGAGAGCATCTCGCCGAGCTGGCCAAGCGGGAGAATGTCTACTGCAAGCTCTCGGGAATGATTACGGAGGCCCACTGGCATGCGTGGAGCGCGGAGCATTTGCGGATCTACTTCGATGTCGTGCTGGAGGCCTTCGGCCCGAGGCGGCTGATGTTCGGATCGGATTGGCCGGTGCTGACCGTCGCCGGGTCCTATGTTCGCTGGCTCGAAACCGTCAGATCGGCCATCTCCGGCCTATCCTTCGCGGAACAGGCGCGCATCCTTGGGGAAACGGCGGTGGAAGCCTACGGACTCTGACCGCCGGTTCCGCAATCCAGCTCACTCCGGGCGCCGGGGCGGGAAGCGTCGGCCTCGCCTTGCCTGCCTTGCGGCCAAGACGGGTAAGACCGGGAATCGGGCAGCGGAGCTCGAGCGCTTCCCCGCCACCGGCGCGGCGATCGAACCATCCTGAACCGTCTCCGCGCCATCCGCAAACTCCCGGCGTGATACAAAAGTCCTTGCGTCA
>JAJYZK010000278.1 GCA_021799945.1 Acidobacteriota bacterium | reverse complement strand
GGCATCCTTCCAGGCGCGTTCGAGGATCTCCGGGTGGGTGGTGTAGTTGTAAGGGACATCCTTCGGCCAGCGCGCCACGTTCAGGCCCAGGGGGATGGCGTGATGTTGCGTGACGATCAGGCCGCGCGCGGCCGCCGCCTGGATCTGCGCGTCGTCGGGAAAGATCCAGGTGCCCGGCACAACCATATTGCCCTTCAACCGGAGGATGGTCTCATAGACCTTGTTCCAGGCCTCCAGGGAGATTCCCGAGCGAGCCCCCGTTCGTTCCCCTGCGGGATTCATTGACCCGGGCGCCCACCCGGTAAGCAGATCCTCGTCGTTGATGAAGAAGCCGCGGTATTTGAAGGCCGGCGCAGGGTACGCCTTGCGCAGCGTGCGCGGCAGCTCGATGCGCTCGCGGCGCGGGGGTGGGTGATCGGTCCAGTAATACATGGGATCGACCCCGAGATATTCCTGAGAGAACTGGTAAATGGCGTAGATCGCGCCGCGCATGTCGGCGCCGGCCAAAACAAGGTCGCTTCCGGAGACGGCGATGGAGAAGGATTCGGGAGCGCCGGCCTGAGCCGGCCGCCGGTCCCGCGGCAGCATCGCCGCTTCTCCGATCAGCACCGTCGCTGCGTCCGATCGGTCCGACCCGGCCTGCCCGGCGATCTTCGGCCTGCTCCCGAAGACTTTTTGAAAGTCGTCCGCCAGATCGTTTGCGGCCAGGCGCACCGGTTCGGGCTCCCCCGCGGCGACGACGATGGTCAGGCGCGCATCGAGCGTGAGCGCGTCGCTCCGCTCCGCGCCCTTTTGCTCCTGCGCGGAGGCGCACAGCAGAAACAGGAGCGCCGCCGCGCAACCGGCGATGCTCCCTCGGAGACTCCTCCGACTCATTCCAATTTTCTCGGGCATTCCTGGGTCCTCGGCTCTTGGCGGCGGCGCTCGCGCCGGTCCGCTCGCCGGCCCGACTTTATCGATCGGCCCCGGGCGTGTCAACGAACTCCTGGATGTGGAACGGAGGGAGGCGGGATGGGGGGAAGAAGGAAGAGCGGCTTGAAACGCACGGATCCGCCTCATCCGCCGAGGCGGATGAGGCGGAGCGCCGCCGAAGTTATTTCGCAGGCAAGGGAACGGCGTACATATCGAAAGGCGCCGGGCTTTTGCCTTTGAGCGCCGGATCCGTCCGGTAGTTGAGTTTGCCTTCGGCGATCCAGGCCATGCCGCGCGTCGCGGTCACCGCCGGAGTGGCCTCCAGCCCCTGCTTGATCGCTTTGATATTCGCGCTCTTGCCATCCGCGCCGATGGTCACAATGTCCATATTGCCCGCATTTTCCGCCATCAGCATCCGATTCTTGCCGATGGCCCGCATGCCGTCGGGCCGGCTGAGAGGCTGGGACAGGGTGAGATCGACGATGCCGGTGGATTTACCGTCCGAGCCCAGATTCACGCGCACCAGCTTGCCGGTGGTGACGCTGTTGACGTAGAGGACATTCTTCTGCCCGAAGGCCAGGCCGTCGGCTCCCGCCAGCAAAGGATCCTGGGCCGCCGGCTCCAGGGCCTTGGCCCCGGGTTTGAGCATGAGGATGGTCGCCTGGCGGGTGTCCGAGACGTAGGCGGTTCCGTTGGCGGCGATGGCGAAGTCATTGCAGAAGCCAACCCCGGGGAGCGGGTAGTTGCCCTTCGGCGCGCCGGTCGCGAGGTCGAATGTCTTGGCCTCCGCCGATCCCTCGCCGGCGTCGTTTTTATCCGAGCAGACCCACAGGGTCTTGCGCTTTTCGTCGGCGTACACGCCGTAGACGGCATGCAGCCCGTTGGTTCCCGGCTTGATCCACTCGGTGACGTCGGTGGAGTTATAGGGTATTCGGCTGACGTCGCCCTGTCCCACGCTGCCCACGATCAGCGTTCCATCTTTGAGCGAGGTCAGGCTCTCGGGGTAAAAATGGTCTCCGGGCAGCGTCACCTCGGTCACGTTCTCCGCCGCCTGCGCGCAGAGAACGCTCATCGCCGCCGCCACCAGGCATTGTCCACACTTCTTGATCGTCTTGCTATTCGAGGTCATGGTCTCTCCAATGTTCGGCGCAGGAACGGCGGGCCGCGCTGCCTCGAAATGTAGCAGAGTCCGCGCCACACTAAAAGCGCAGCAGGTAGGTGATCTTCAGATAGATGTTTTTTCCGACGTTGGACAGTTGCGAGTAGGTGGGCGGCAGGATCGGATCCGCGGGGTTGCACAGCCCGTCCAGCTCGCGCGTGCAGAGAGCGCGGTTTATATTGGCGAAGTTTCCGACATAACCGAAATAGACGGCGGTGCCGGGGTGGGGCAGGTAGGTGAAGAGCGCGTCGGCGAAGAGCGACTTGGAGTTGGCCAGGCTGGTGAACTGTTTGGTGGGAAGCGTGGAGAGGTACTGGCCGATCAGGTTGAAGGAAAGCGCCTGGGTAAGCTGATAGTTCCAGCGGGAAATCAATTCGTGGTTGTCGTAGACGTCCCGGCCCCCGGTCAGGGTGGTGAAGTGGGTGTAAACATAGCTGTTCTGCAGGTCGATGGGGCTGATGGGCTTGACCTCCAGATTCATGTCGGCGGAGGTCACGTTCACCGGACCCGGTCCGGAATTGACCGGCGGCGCATAGTTGATCTCCGCGCCCTTGTAGACTCCTCCTCCCACCGCAATCGACGCCAGAGGGGAGCTGTAAAAATTGATCCCCTCGGTGTGGCTGTGATACTCCACGTTGTGGCGCAGGGCCGCATAATCGACGGGCCGCAGCCGGTCCTGCCCCAGATCGATGTTGGCCGAGACGGTGGTGCGGCGCTTGAAATTCACGCTGTACGCGGGATTGACGTAGAAGTCCAGCGGAACCGAGGCGTGGGACCAGATGCGTTCGCTATAAATGCTGGGCCCGGTGGAAAGAACCGGTCCATGGCGGGGCCGGAAGGTGTAGCTGTAGTATCCGTTGGGCTCGCGCACGTCCGGCCGGAGGAAGAACCCGGTGTCCGTCACGTATCCGGCCGCGGTGTCGTTGTAGGCCACCCACCAGTAGCGATGCAGGTCGGAATAGCTTAACTGCTGGTAGTAGGCTTGGCCGCTGCATGCCAGGGTCAGCAGCTCGCAGTCCTGTTCGCCGGAGGTGGAGTTGCTGATGTTCTCGGTCGCGGTGGAAACGGCCTGGCCGGTCAGCGTCCAGCGGTTCCTCAGCCGCACGCGGTAGTCGAATCCCCCGGCCCGGTTAAAGGAGTTGAGATAATCCCGGTCGGCGAAGATCAGCCCCACATTGGAAAGCTGGCCGACGTCGCGGTTCAGCCGCGCGGCGTAGAAGTGCGCGCGGGTATTGAATTCGGGGTTTCCCGGGGGCACGGCCTGGCCCGGACTGCGGTCGTCCACGGCCAGCAGCCCCACGGCCCAGCGGTCCAGCTTGCCGGTGAGCCGCGCTCCCAACTGCGGCGTGCCGATATTGTCGGTGTAATACAGGCTGATGGGGGTCATGAAGTAGCTGCTGTTTTCAATAAAGAAGGGCCGCACCTCGGGAAAGTAGGGCGGAAAACGCTGATTGGGCGTGGCGGGATTGTCGATGCCCACCTGGCTGAAATCGGGATTGAGGGTGGTGTCCAGAACCAGGCTGTTGTGCAGGATGAATTTGGCGTCCAGCCCGCCGTAGCCCTGCAGGTGCTTGTCTTCGAAGTAAGGATCGAAGGGGTTGACGGTATTCAACTGGCGCAGGTTGTGGCCCAGCACGTAGGGCTCGAACTGGAGGTTCTGGCCGCGCGCAATCTCGCTGAAGCCGTCCACGGCGATGTCCTGGGTCAGGCGGCCCGCGATATCGTGCCGGCTCCGCGGCCAGAAGGCGATCTCGTTTTCATGGGAGATGTTTCTCTCCAGAATGATGCCCCAGGTGCGCACTTCTCCCGGCGCGGCCTTGGCGAAGTACAGGCTGGCGAAGGGGATGCGCATCAGCACCACGTAGCCGGAGGGGGTGCGCCGGCCCCAGGTGTCCCATACCGTGTCGAAGGAGTAGTCCGCGCCGGTCTCCTCGCTGTACAGGGCGTCGGCCTGGATCCCCAGCGCATTGCTCCGGAAGAGGAAGGCGCGGCGCTGGTCGTGGAAGGTGTCCAGCATCACTTCGACAAAATCGTCGTCCCCGAGATTGTCGCGGGCCAGCATATGCGCGCGAATCAGCGCCGGGGTTCTGTCCGTGCAGACGAAGGCGGCGTAGAAGTAGCGATGCGTATAGCCCAGATAGGCCACCGTCGGCTCGGTGACCCGCTTGCCGTCCACCGGATAGCGCTCGGTAAAGTTGGCGATGCGCAGCATCTCCCGGGCCGCCGGTGAGCGCACCGGAACGGAAAGGAAGTCGCCGATTTTCGGTTCGCTGTCCAGGCGCGGGATGGCCACGTGCGGGCCGGCCAGAGGCTTGATATTGCTGCGCAAGCGGGCGCCGCGCGCGGAGGGGGAAGGCTGCGGCGCCGGCGGCAGATCGCCGCTTTGCGCGCGCAGGGCCAGGGCCGGCCGCCAGGCGGCCAGGGCGGCAAAGGAAATGAGAAGAAACCCAAGTTGTCGAATACGGCGGAAACGCATGTCCCCAATCGATTACGTCAATTGTCCGGCCGGGGCCGGAAGGCAAAAAATCTCTGCATCCAATCGTTCACGGTGGTTCAGCTATCCGTGGACGCTCGTCTGACCTGCGTCCGCGTCCTTGCGCATGCCGCTGCGCGCCGGGGAGCGTGGTTCGCTCCACTGCGGCCTTCGCCGCTTTTTTGCGGCGATGCGCAACACGCATTGAGTCCTGTTACGGTTACAAACAGAAATCGGCCGCTTGCCCGGCTTCCTTCTCCATCCTACGGCACAAGAGGGCCGCGGCGCACTTCGCCCCCCTGGCTGAAGACCGGCGC
>JAJYZK010000277.1 GCA_021799945.1 Acidobacteriota bacterium | reverse complement strand
TTCACCGTTCAGGTTTACCGAACCGGTCAGGTAGTAGTTTTTCGTTTCGACGATCGCGAACCAGCGAAATGGGTTGACCGGATAGGGTTCAAGGCCGACCCGCACGGCCGGTACGGAGGAGGCCGCGCCGGACTGGAGCCGCTCCATTCCCACATGGTGCTCGATGGCCCGGAAGCCGAGATCGAAGGCCGTCAGAAGCAGCGCGCCCGCCGCCCACTTGCGCCCCCGGAAGCGGGTCTTCGGGGCGCCGATCTCGCGGTCCGCCAGCCCCAGAATGCCGGGAATCGCCAAGCCGAATAAAAGGCTGAGAAAGATCACCGGTTCGAGGATGAAGGCGATGTCCAGCGAATACCAGCGGGGATCGAACGGGAAGAAGGGCCGGACTCCGTAATTGTTGGTCCAATCGAGAAAAATATGACTGAAGACCGCCAGCAGGGAGAAAAACCAGACCAGCCCCCAGCGAGGCGGGATGGGCGGCGCGCGCCGCCGCAGCTTGTGCCACGACCAGACTGCGCCGGTCACCGCCAAGGCAACAAAGGGAGCCCCGAGAAAGGTGTGCGTGATTCCGCGGTGGTGCTCAAAGCCGGCGACCGGACCCCGCATCGACCAGAAGACATCCAGGTCAGGGGCTTCGGCCGCCAGCGTCATGGCCAGTGTCGCGTAAGCGGTTCGGCGATTGCATCCGGAGCGTCCCAGGCAGGCGCCTGCGAGAAAGTGCGTGACCGGTTCCATCCAACCCTATCCATACACGGATTTTCCACCGGCAATCACCGCGGCGCGCCGGGAGGCGCCCCGCATGTCGGACGGCGGCGTCGTTTTCTATAATTCACGATTATGCCGGAAGAGGAAACCGAGGGAATGCCGGGCGGGGCTGACGACGGCGCCCAATCTCGGATTCTGGAGCTGCGGCAGACGATCCGCCACCACGACCATCTCTACTTTGTCGAGGATAGCCCCGAGATCCCGGATGCGGAATACGACGCGCTCATGCGGGAACTGCGCTCCCTCGAAAGCTCGCACCCCCGGCTGATCGTCCCCGATTCACCCACCCAGCGGGTGGGCGGGAAGCCGAAGGAGGGCTTTCCCAAGGCCCCGCATTCCCGACCCATGCTCTCCCTGGACAACATCAACGCTCCCGAAGAGCTTGAGGAATGGGAAAAAAAAGTTCGCGCCGCGGTGGCGAACGCCCCGGTGAGCTTTGTCTGCGAATTGAAGTTGGACGGCATCTCCCTGGCCCTGCACTATGCCGATGGCCCGGAGGGCCCTCGCCTGGAGCGCGCCCTCACCCGCGGAGACGGCATCATCGGCGAGGATGTCACGGCGAATGTGCGGACCATCCGCTCGGCGCCGCTGGTGATTCCCCGGGAGCGCGCCCGGAGCGCCGGCCTGCCTCCCGCCTTCGAGGTGCGCGGCGAGGCCGTGATGCCGACCCAGGCCTTTCTGAAGCTGAACCAGGAGCGCGAGGCGCAGGGGCAGGCGCCGGCGGCCAATCCGCGCAATGCGGCGGCCGGGACGATCCGTACGCTGGAGCCCAACATCGTGGCCCGGCGGCGGCTGGATTTCTATCCTTATTTCGCTTTGCAGGACGGCGAGAACCTCTTTGCCGAACAGTGGGAGGCGCTGGAGGCGCTTCAGGCCGCCGGGTTCCGGGTGAATCCGCGCCGCGCGCTTGTGCGCACCCGCGAAGAGTTGCTGGCTTTCGTCTCCGAGGCGGAGCGGGAACGGCAATCGCTTGGCTATGAGATTGACGGCGTGGTCCTGAAAGTCAATGAAAGCGCGCTGCAAAAACGGCTGGGATTCACTGGCCGGGCGCCTCGCTGGGCCATCGCATACAAGTTCACGGCGCGTTCGGGCGTGACCCGCATCGAGGAGATCACGGTGCAGGTGGGCCGCACCGGCAAGCTGACGCCGGTGGCCGGGCTTTCTCCGGTAGTAATCGGCGGCATCACCGTCAGCCGGGCTACCCTGCACAATGCGGACGAGATCGAGAGGCTCGGCCTGAGAATCGGCGACTTCGTTCACGTGGAGCGGGGCGGCGACGTGATTCCCAAAGTCGTCTCCGTGGTGGAAGACAAAGACCATCCCCGGGGCGACCGGCAGTTTCACTTCCCCGGCCGCTGCCCCGCCTGCGGCAGCGCAGCGGTCCGGGCCGAAGGAGAGGCGGATTTCCGGTGCGTCAACGCCGACTGCCCGGCCCGCCTCAAAGAGAGCCTGCTGCACTTTGCTTCGCGCAACGTCATGAACATCGATGGCCTGGGCGAGGCCCTGGTGACGCAGTTGCTCGCCCGCGGCCTGGTGCGCGGGGTGGCCGGTCTTTACTCGCTCACCCTGGAGCAGCTTGAAGATCTGGAGCGCATGGGCGAGAAGTCGGCGCGGACGCTGCTGCAACAGATCGAAAATTCCAAGAAGGCCCCTCTGAACCGCGTCCTCTTCGGCCTGGGAATCCGGTTTGTGGGCGAGCGCACGGCGCAGTTGCTGGCCGACGCCTTCGGATCCATGGAATCCTTGATGCGCGCGGACTCCGAGGCGCTGCAACGAGTGCAGGAGGTAGGTCCGCGCATCGCTCAGGCCATCGTCGAATTCTTTGCCGAGAGCCGGAACCGGGAGTTGGTGGAAGGGCTTCGCCTGGCTGGCCTTACGTTCACCGCGCAGAAGAGGCGCAGTTCGTCGCAACTCGACGGCTTCACCTTCGTGCTGACCGGAACGATGGCGGGAATGTCGCGCGAGGAGGCGACGGCGAAGATTGAAGCCGCGGGCGGCCGCGTCTCCGCCGCGGTGAGCAAGAAAACCAGTTATGTGGTGGCTGGCGAAGCGGCAGGCTCGAAGCTGGAAAAGGCCCGCGTCCTGGGCATTCCGGTGATTGAAGAGGGCGATCTGGCCGCCATGCTTGCGGAGCCGCGGGACGGCTTACCGCAGGGCTGAACTCCACAAAACCGCTCGCCGCCGGATCCGTCGCAACCGGCTGCCGCCATCAGGACTTCTATCAGGATTTGGGCGCGAAATAACCCTTCAGCGCGCGCACCGAATAGTGGCGGTCGAGGGCGACCAGGTAAATGGAGCGGAATTCGCCGTTCAGCTTGAAATCGGCCGGGCGATAGACCAGCGAGTACTGGCTGCGCAGCTCATCCTCGATGTCGTGAAAATTGTTGGACATGTCCTCGAGGCGGCGGGGAAAGAACGGCGTGCCGCCGGTCGCCTCCGCCATTTTCTTCAGCACATCGTCACCGCGGTCGCGGCTGGGACTCACATTGGTGCTGATGGTGTAGAGGATCGTCCCCGCCCGCTGACACATCTTGATGGCGTCGTCGGGATACGCGCGGCTCTGGTTGTCGTCTCCGTCCGAGATGACGATCATCGCCTTACGCACCGAGCCCTGCTCGGAGGTGGGCACATTGAGGAGCTGATCGCGGCAGGCGGTATAGACGGCGTCGAAGAGCGCAGTTCCCCCGCCGGGACGCAGCTTGGTGATTCCGGACTCCAGCAGTTCCTGATCGTTCGTGTATTTCTGGGTGACGTAAGGCGTCACATCGAAGCCCATCACGAAGGCCAAGTCCGTCCGTGGGCGCAGTACCTGTTGAAGAAACTGGATAGCCGCCTGCTGTTCGAAGGAAAAGCGTTGCCGAATCGACGTGCTGGCGTCGATCAGAATGCCGAGGCGCAGCGGCAGGTTGGTCTGCTGGGTAAAGCTGAAGACCTGGGCCGGAGCCTCCTGGTTATCCAGCAGCGCGAAATCGTTTTGCTGCAAATTTTGAATGAAATGGCCGTGTTTGTCGGTAACGGTGAAGATCAGGTTCACTTCGTTGACGTTCGTCTGGATCGTGAACTGTCCGTTTTCCTGCTTCGTGGCCTGGGGCAGCGGAGGGGCATTGTTTTTCGAGATTGGGGCCGGCCCGCCGGTTGCGGTCTGCGCCACCGCGGTCAAGGTTGACGACGTGAGCGTCAAGAGAGACAACGCTGTCGCCACCATTAGAGCCTGGAACCGCGAATGAAAGCCCTCGCCTCGCATGACCGCCTTCTCCCCATTCTACAACTCGGCCGGAACGAACTCGCTATCACTCCGACGGGTCATCCGCAAGGGCACCCTCGCCCTGCAGCCGCTCGAGAAAGCTCCGCAGGTCGGCCGGCAGCTCGGCCGAAAGGGATACCACGCCGCCGGTGGATGGATGGACAAATTCCAGTTCGGAAGCATGCAGGAAGTTGCGGGAAAGCGAGAGCCGGGCTTTTCCCCCGGCTGCAGCGCGCCCTCCGCCGACGGGCCGCGCCGGAATAGCGCCGGGAGCGCCATAGAGCGCATCGCCCACAATGGGAAAGCCCAGGGAGGCCAGGTGAACGCGGATCTGGTGCGTGCGGCCGGTTTCGATACGTACCGAGAGCAGGGTGAAGCGCCCATATGCGCCATCCACCCTCTGCAACACGCTCCAGTGGGTAATCGCCGAGCGTCCCACTGCGCGCCCGGCGGCCATCCCGGCGGTGACCCCGGTGGGCAGCCTCGTCGTCGTCCGGGCCGTCATTCTTGTCGTCATTCTTGTCCGGCGCACGGCATCGCGGGCAATGGGCGCGGTGATTGTGCCTTCGTCCCGCGGGAGTGCGCCGTGCACCAGCGCGAGATAGGTCTTCCGTATGCGGCGGCGGGAAAACATGGCCGCCAGCCGGGCGTGCGTCGCGTCATTCTTGGCTACCAGGATCAGTCCGCTGGTCTGCTTGTCGAGACGGTGCACGATGCCTGGCCGCAAGGGTCCGCCCCCCGCGGAGAGCGTGCGAAAGCGATGCAGAAGGGCATTCACCAGCGTGCCGCGGCCGGCCGTCTCCGGGGAACCGGCGCCGGCGTGAACCATCATCCCGGCCGGCTTGTTTACCACCGCCA
>JAJYZK010000276.1 GCA_021799945.1 Acidobacteriota bacterium | reverse complement strand
TTTCCAGGTCCTTCTGGTTCTTGTCCAGGCGGATGCGCACCGGCATTCGCTGGATCACCTTGACGAAATTTCCCGTGGCGTTCTCCGGCGGCAGCACGCTGGCCCGCGAGCCGGTGATGGCGGGCATGCTTTCCACAAAGCCGGAAAAATCCTCGCCCAGCGCGTCCACATGGATCTTCGCCCGCTGCCCCGGATGCATGCGCGCAAGCTGCGTCTCTTTGAAGTTGGCGGTCACCCAGAGATCGTCGATCTGCACGATCATCAGGAGCTGCTGGCCGGCGGAAACGCGCGCCCCGACCTCGGCGCTGCGCTGGGTCACGACCCCGGCGACGGGGGCGACGATGCGGCAGTAGCTCAATTTGAGCCGGGCCTTCTCCAGCGCCGCCTGCGCGGCTTCCGTGTTGGCCTGCTGGCTTTGAATGTCGGCCTCGCGGATGGCGACCTGCAGCGGCGCGCTCCTCAGGGTCTGCGCCAGCTTGCTGCGCTGCTCCGCCAGCTCGGCCTCCCGCTGCTCGACCGTTTTGCGGGCCGCATCCACGGCGGATCCATTGGAGGCGACCGTCTGGGCCTGCGCCTCGGCCGCAGACCGGTATTGGTCGAAGTCCGCAGCGGAGACTTCCTGCTTGTCTCGCAGCGTTCGATAGCGGCGAAAATCGGCCTCGTCGCGCTGGTAAACAGCCTGCGCCTCCTTCAGCTTGGCCTGCGCTCCGGCAAGATCCTGCCGGGCCCCGGAAAGCGCCGCCTCCGCGCCGGCGACCTCGGCCTGCTGGGAGGCCAGGTCCGCGCGATTCCCGATGCGCGTGATCGGAAGATTGGGATGCGAGGCGCCGAGCTGCGCCCTGGCCCGGTCGAACTCGGCCTGCGCCTGATCGGCCTGCGCCTGCAGATCCCGGGGGTCCAGCTCCACCAGCGGCTGGCCGGCCCGCACCGCGTCGTTGTCATCCACGCGAACTGCGGTGACGGTTCCATCCACGCGGGAGGCTATGGGATTCAGGTGGCCGTCCACCTCGGCGTCATCCGTCTCTTCATACCCGCGGGAGTAGAGATACCATCCGACTCCCGCGGCCAGCAGCAGCAGAATGGCTCCGAGGAGCGCCGGGTTCACGCGCCGCGCCGCTCGTACCGCCGGTTCGCTCCCGTTCTCTGGATCGCCGGCCGCCGGCGCCTTCTGCGATTCCACGTCCATCTACTTGCTCCCCCGCGTATCGGATTGCGCATCTTTCTGGAAGAGATCGGGCAGGTCTTTTTCCGCCTCGCCCATGGCCCGGGCCAGGGAGATGCGGGCCAGATGCTGCGAAAAAAGACTGCCGACATAATCGCGATCGGCGGCGGCGAGCTCCTCCTGCGAGTTCACCACCTCCACGGAGTCGGCCACGCCCACGGAGAACCGATCCTGCGACTGCCGCAGCGTCTCGAGCGCGAGACGCCGGTTGCTCTCCGCGGCGCGGACCTCCGCGGTGGCCACGGTGAGATCGACGTAGCTATTGCGCACGTCCAGCTCCACCGCCTCCCGCTCATCGGAAAGCTCGGCCCGCCGCTGCGCCAGCACGGCCTCCGCCTGCGCCGTATCGGCCTGCGCCCGACCACCTTGGAAAATCGGAATGTTCACCGCGGCGGAGGCCTGGAAGACGGTGGCGCCTTGGCTGGGATTGATGCCTTCCAGGCCATAGAACCCGCTGATGGAGCCGGAAGGCAGATATTCCGCGCCTGCCGCCTTGCGCGCCTCTTCCGCCGCCTTGAGCTGGGCCTCGGCGGCCTTCAGATCCTGGCGCTGGGACCATCCCCGGCGCACCGCCTCCTCCACCGGCACGGCTTCCGCAGCGGGCGCCGTCAGGTTCTCGGCCAGATCGAGCTCGAGGCCGAGGGGGAGACCGATGAGGCGGGCCAGCGAGTTCGTTTCCTTCTGCATCTCGCCCTGCTGGGCCAGAAGCCGCTGCTGCTCCGTCTGCAGCTCCACCAGACTTCGGTTGGCGTCGATGGGAGCTTTGGTTCCCGCTTCCGCCTGCTCTCGCGCCTGCCGGAAGCTGGCTTCGGCGTACCGCACTTCGGCCTGCTGCTCGGCCACCAGCGCGCGGCTCGCCAGCAGCTCCAGATAGGCTCCCGCTACAGCCAGAACCACCTCCTCCCGCGCCTGCCGCGCCTGCGCGCTCGCGGCGCCGGCCAGGTCTCGCCCCGAGCGGTAGTTGTGCACCGCGGTCAGGTCCAGAAGGCTCTGCTGCAGCGAGGCGCGCGCGTCATAGTAATGGAAGGGGCCCACGGTGGTGGGAAAATGGAAGGGAAGCGAGGCGCCGAAGGCGCTGGCGCTGAATCCCTCCGCCTCCAGATTGATCTTGGCCGCGTTTTCCGAGAGCGCCGCGCTGAGGTTCGGCAGCAGCGGGGCGCGCGCGGCCAGCATTTGCGCCCGCGACTCCCGCAGCGCGTCGTCGGCCCCCACCACGCCCAGGTTGAACGCCAGCCCGCGGCGCACCGCGTCGGCCAGGGTGAGGACCAGCGAGCCGGCGGGCGCCCCGGGGTCCAGGATGCTGCCGGCATACGCTCCCTGCACCTCGACCTGCGAGTTCAACGTATCCACGCTGGAGCCGGGCGGCGGCGCGGCCGACTGGGTGACGACCGCCCCCGGCTGCGCGCGACCGGAAAGGGGGAGCTGCGCGGCGCGCGAACCCGGCGCGGGAGACGGGCCCTGGGCCCAGCCCGGCGCGCACGCCGCCGCAAGAAACGCGGCGGCCGCCAGCGGGCGCAATCGATTATATAAATACATACGCGTCTGTATTAGTATAAGGAAAGAGCCGGGGGTTGTCATCCTTATCCCGGCCTGGAATCGAGAAAAGCCGTAACGATGAACAAGGCCTCCAGCCCAGTCAAGAACAAGCACCAGGCCCGCACCGAAGCCACCGAGGCCAAAGTGCTGGCGGCGGCGCAGGCGGTGTTCTCCGAACTCGGATTTGAGAAGACCCAACTGGAGGAGGTGGCGGCTCGCGCCGGATACACCCGCGGCGCCATCTACGCGCACTTCGCCGGCAAGGAAGATCTGTTTCTCGCCCTCATGGAGCGGCGCGCCCGATCCAAGCTGGCGGCTCTTCGCGGGAGGATCGAAAACGAGCCCTCCGCGGAGCGGCGCATCGAACTGTTCGGGAGCTGGATCTCCAGCCAGGTATGCGATCCGGCCTGGGCCACCCTGACCCTGGAGTTCAAGCTCTATGCGCTGCGCCGGCCCAAATCGCGGGAAAAGCTGCGGAGCCTGTACCAGCTTCTATTCCGGTCTCCCGGGGAGGACCTGATCGATCTGCTCTTCGGCCGAGGTCTGAGCCGGACGGCCCGGGCTGCGGTGGAGCGGCGCATGGCGGTGATGGGCGCGGTGCTCAGCGCGGTCGTCCTGGAGAGCCATTTTCGTCCGGAGTTGCTGCCGCGAAACCGATTGCAGTCGCTGCTGGAGGAGATTTTTCAACCGCTGCTGAGCGCATGCGGCCCCGCGGCGGCGCGGCGCTGAACTTCGCCGCAGCGACGCGGGATCGGTTCGATCCGCCGTTTCGACTCGCCGATTCGATCCCAGCCTTCCGGAGACGGTCAAAAACGCGGGCGGGCCCCCCGCTGGTCCGGCTGTCGGCGATAGTTCCCCTGGTTATAGCTCCGCTGGTTTTTCTTCGCCGGCCGCGAAGCGTTATATCGTCCCTGCGGGCGCCCCGCGTTGCCGTAGCTCGCTTGGCCGCGGCCCGGCCAGGCCATCGGCCTGCTCATGGCCGCAACCGCCGGCCTTCCTCCATTGACCGAGCTGAAGTTGTTGCGGCTGAAGCCCGCGGCCCGCTCATGCGCCATCTGCTCCCCGGTGGGAGCAAAGCGCCGCTGGGTGGCCATTTGTTCGGCGCGGGTGGGCCGGGCGTTGATGCCTCCGGGACCGTTGAAGCTGACGCGGTTATTTACGTAGGTGTTGCGAATCACGGTGCGGTCGATGTACGTATTGTGAATGAAGGTGCGGTTCACATTCATCGCCGCGGCGTTATAGGCGAAGCGTTCGCCCATCCAGCGGCCTCCCACAAATCCGACGCCGGGGTAGCCGAAGCCGTAATTGATGCCGCCATAGAAGCCCACATGCGGGCCCCAGTATCCGGCGTGCCAGAGATAGAAGCCGCCGCTCCATCCCCAGAAACCGGGCGTCCACAGCAGCCCGACCTGCGGCGGCATGACCCAAACCCCGGGCACCCAGTAATAGCCGGCCGGCCCGTAGGCCCAGTAACCCGGATTCCAGAGATAGCCGTCTCCCGGGCACGGCGGCTGCGCATACACGGGCAATGGCGGCGGCGCAAAGTTCACCGAAAGAAAGACTCCTCCATAGGAAGCGACCGGGGCCAGCGCCGCAATCGAGACGAGAAGCGCGACAAGGAAATACCGGATCCTGCCAGGGTCTTTCATAAAGTTCTCCCCTTCATTCTTCCATTCAGCATGGAGCCGGCGGCCCGCATTCGAGAACTGCGGAATTTCGAGGCGCCGGAAATCGCCGCCCACTGCGTCACCCCTAGAAACGCGGACTTGGGAATTAGGTTGCTCGCTCCCGGGCTTTTCGTATATCCCCCGGAGTAAGTAGACGCAGGCGGCCGAAGCGGGCGAAAGGCGGAGCGATGGGCGCGCGGCGGGCCGCGAAGGAAGCCCGGCAAGGCGCCGATACGCCGGAGCTTGTTGCAGAGTGGAGCTGTTGCGCGCCAACCAGGCCGCTTTCCAGCAAACCCCTAGGACAGCTCCTCAAAGACCTTGTCTCCTTCGCCGGGCGCCAGAAAACGGTTCGACTCCAGCCCATGCTGGCGCGTGTACAGGTCGTAATAGCGGCCTCCCCGCGCATAGAGGCTTTCATGGTCGCCGCGCTCCACGATGCGGCCGCCTTCCACCACC
>JAJYZK010000275.1 GCA_021799945.1 Acidobacteriota bacterium | reverse complement strand
ATCGCCTATTGGCACGGCAACTTCATCCCCAGGCGCGATCCGCGCTTCGACTTCACCAGGCCGGTGGATGGCAGCGATCCGGCGACGAATTGGCGGGGTTTGATGACCGTGGACGAGACTCCCCATCTGTTGAATCCGAAGAGCGGGTACCTGTTCAATGTGAACGACTCGCCGTGGAACGGGGCGGGCGCAAGCTCCCTGCGCAAAGCGGACTATCCGGCTTATGTGGAGCAGGGCATTGAGTCGGCGCGGGGTTTGCACGCCATGCGAATTCTCGCTCCGGCGGGGGCGCCGCGGCGGAACTTTACCCTGGAGTCCCTGATGCATGCGGCCTATGACTCGTATCTGCCATGGTTTGCCCGCACCGTGCCGGCGCTGGTCTCCGCCTATGACGCTCTTCCGGCCCAGGCCCCGCTCAAGACCCGCCTAGCCGGCGAGGTCGCGCTGTTGCGCGCCTGGGACGACCGCTGGAGCGTGGACTCGGTCGCCACCTCCGTCGCCGTCTACTGGGGCGCGCGGATAATGGAGACCGCGGGTCCTCCGGCGCGCGCCGCCTTGCTCCCCAGCGAGGAGTGGGTGGCCACCAGAGTCCCGCCGGCGGATCTGCTCCGCGCGCTGCAGACGGCTTCCGATCGGCTGGCGGAGGACTTCGGAACCTGGCGAACTCCCTGGGGACGGATCAACCGGTTTCAACGGCTGACGGGAGATCTTGTGCAGCCTTTTAGCGACGCCGCGCCGAGCATCCCCGTGCCCTTTACGTCGTCGCAGTGGGGTTCCCTGGCCGCTTTCGGCGCCCGCCAGTTTCCGGGCGCGAAGCGATGGTATGGCGTAAGCGGAAACAGCTTTGTCGCCGTGGTCCAGTTCGGCGACAGAGTGCGGGCCAGGGCGGTGACCGCCGGGGGCGAGAGCGGGCATCCCGCGTCCCGGCACTTCGACGACGAAGCGCAGCGCTACGCCTCCGGGGATCTGCGCGATGTCTACTTCTACCCGGAGCAGCTCAAAGGACATACCGAGCGCATCTACCATCCCGGCGAATAGGGGCGGGCCGCCGGAACCGGGCCGGGAAAGGCCGAATTTCGCCTCCGGTGAAGATTTTGCGTCCGAACTCCGGCCCATGCGCGTATACACGATTGAGCCGCTTCGATGAGAGCCAGCGAGAGCGAATTCAGGGCGTTGGTGGAGGAGCATTCCGCCATGGTGTATTCCATCGCGCTGCGTATGGTCGGCGACCGGGGAGCGGCCGAGGAAATCGCGCAGGATGTCTTTCTGGCCCTGCATGCGTCGCTGGCGGAGCTACAGTCCTCGGACCACGTCTTGTTCTGGCTGCGGAGGGTCGCGGTGCACCGCTCCACCGATCACCTGCGCAAACGGCGTCTGCGGCCGGAGTCCGGAGCCGTGGAGTGGAGCGAGGAGCATTCGCCGGCTCCGGCGCCCGAGCGCAGGCCGGCGGAGATCGACGTTCGCCTGGAGAGCATGGTGCAGTCGCTGCCGCCGCCATTGCGCTCGGCGCTGGTCCTGCGCTACCAGGAGGATCTTGGCCCGGCGGAGATCGCCGCGCTGTTGGACCTGCCGTTGGCTACGGTGAAAAGCGACCTGCGGCGGGCGCTCGAGATGCTGCGCCGCAAAGCGGGCGCCGCGCTCAAGGAGTATCAACGTGGTTGACATGGAGCGGGAGCTGAGGCGGCATTTGCGCCGCGCGCCGGCCCCGCAGGGGTTTGCGGATCGAGTGATGGGGGTCGTCGACCGCCGGGCGCGAGGCCGGCGATTGCGCCGGCGGATGCTGATCGCCGCGGGGATGGTGTGCCTGGCGATTCCCGCGCCGATTCTGGTGCGGCAATCTCGAGAAAGAGTTCGCGAGGCCGATGCGCAGCGGCAATTCGCGCTCGCGATGCGGGTGACCGCGAAGGCGCTTTTTCAGGCCCGGCAAGAGATAGTCCGGGATATCGCGAAATCGAGTGAGGCGGAACGATGAAGATCGAGAGAAACAGAACGACGCTGTGGTTGGCGCTGGCTGCGCTGATCGTGCTTCTGCAGGGCGCCACCGTCCTGATGGCTCAGGACGCATTGCTGGCGGGGACCGATGAGTTTGCGAAAGGGGCCACCGAGACCTCCGAGGTGAACCTGGACAAGAATATGCTCGGCCTGGCGGCAACGCAGGCCGGCAAAGGCAAGGGCATGGCCGATTTGATGGAGAAAATGGACTTTGTCTATGTCCGCAGCTATACCTACGCCAAACCTGGCGAATACAAGATGGCCGACGTCGAAAAGATTACGAAGCGGTTGTCCGGCGGCGCATGGTCCCACCTGGTGAAGGAGCGCAGCGCCACGGAATCCACCGATGTTTGCGTCCGAACGGATGAGGAAGGCCAGCTCAGCGAGCTGGTGGTGATCTCCGCGGAGCCGACGGAGCTGAGCTTCGTCCACCTCAAAGGTCATGTATCGCTCGGCGACCTGAGCAAATTGGGGCAATTCGATCAATGGGACAACGCCGGCGCGGCGTCCGGCCCTCCGGCGCTCAAAACGCGGCCGCAGTGATGGGGGCCGGGGGTGACTCGCGCCGCCCTCGCTCGGCGGCCGCGCCGAGCAGGCTCACCGGGAGACCGGATTCGCGTTTCGAGCGGCAAGGGCGGCCTCCACAAAGCTGCCGGCGCTGCCCGGCGCCGCGCGAAAGTGCAGGTGCACGTAGCTGGCGAGCACATTGCCCAGCCGATAGCCTTCCTGCTCGGTGCGGCCCGAGATTGAGTATCGAACCCGGTAATTCGTCGCCAGCGACGTTTCATTCGAGATGCGGGAGTAATGAAAGCTGTGTCCGCGGAATGTCGCGCCTGCCTTGCCGAGCAGGCAATCGTGGGTCAGCTCCACTTCGACATATCCAAAGCCGACAAGCCTGTCGGTCATTTCGATGTCAAAGGGCAGAACGCCGGCCATCGGATGGATGGCCCCATCCGCCGTCGTAAGTCGGCGCGAGAGGAAGATCATGCCTCCGCACTCGGCGTACACCGGACGGCCGGATTCCACAAAACGGCGAATCGCGGAGAGCAGCGCGAAGTTTCCGCCGATCTGCTCCGCATAGAGCTCAGGGTAGCCCCCGGCAAGATACAGAGCATCGAGATTCGGCGGCAGGCATGCGTCTCCCATGGGGCTGAACGGAAGGAGCGTGGCGCCGCGCCGCTCCAGGAGGTCGAAGTTGTCTTCATAGTGAAAGGAAAATGCCTTATCGCGAGTTACGCCTATGCGGACCGGCGCCGCCGGCTGGCGGCGAACGGAAGGAGCTTCCGGCTCCAGGTCCAATCCACATTCAAAACCCAGCAGACGCGGTAGATCCAGATGCTCCTCCGCAAGGCTGGCAAGCGTATCGATCTGGCGGTCAAGCGCATCGCCGGTTTCGCCTTCTTCCGCTGTTTGCAGCCCCAGGTGTCTCTCGGGAATCGCGATGGCGGGCTCTCGCGGCAGCCAACCCAGAACCGGCGTCTTGCAGGCCGCCTCGATGGCCTCTCGCAGCATGCGGAAATGCCGCTCCCCGGCTACGCGATTGAGGATGATGCCGGACAACTGGAGGCCGGGGTCGAAGAGTTCGAATCCAAGCGCCACGGCGGCGATGCTCCGGGCGGTCTTGGCCGCGTCCAGCACCAGCACCGCCGGCAGTTTTAACAGCTTCGCGATCTGCGCGCTGCTGCCGGTCTCGGCGCCGCCGTCCTTGCCGTCAAACAGTCCCATCATGCCTTCCACCAGCAGGACATCGGCGCCGTGCGCGGCGTGACGGAGCACATCGCGATTGGCCTCGGGGCTGAGCATCCAGGTGTCGAGGTTGCGCGCCGCGCGGCCGCAGATTCGGGAATGGTGGCCGGCGTCCAGGAAGTCCGGACCGCCCTTGAAGGGCTGCACCGTATGGCCGCGCCGGCGCAGGGCCGCGGCGATGGCCAGCACAACGGTCGTCTTGCCGACTCCGCTCGCCGCGCCGGCAACGAGGAAGCCCTTCATGGCTGGCCCCTTTCGCCAGAGCCTTTGAGGACCAGCGGGAGCCCGGCCACCAGCAGGACCACGGTATCGGCAACCGCGGCGACGCGCTGGTTGATCTCGCCGAGGAGATCGCGGAAGCGGCGTCCGAGCGCATAGGCGGGGACGACCCCGCTGCCGACCTCATTGGAGACCAGGATCACGCTGCGGGAGGTCGTCTCCAACGCGGCGCAGAGCTGGTCTACGCAGGTTTCCAGGCTCGGCGCATCGCCGCCAAAGGTCTCCAGGAGATTGGCGGCGAAGAGCGTGAGGCAGTCGATCAGAATGGCGTCGCAATCCTCTTCGCCGGCGCGCAGCACGCGCCCTAACGCCGTCGTTTCTTCCACGGTAGTCCAGTGTGGGGGGCGGGCCGCGCGGTGGCGCTCGATCTTTCGGCGCATCTCCTCATCCTGACGAGGCTCGGCCGTCGCGACGAAGGTAACGCGTGCGAACCGCTCGGCCAGCTCCTGCGCATAGCGGCTCTTGCCGCTGCGGACGCCCCCCAGCACGAGGGTCACGGAATTCGCCTGGTTCTTCCGCACGCTACGCGCCCTGTCTGTACGTCTCGGGCGATTCGACCGCGATGGAGAGATTCTCCGTCTCCGCCAGCCCCTCCAGGGTCACATAGCGCGCGCCGAGCGCCGTCGCCAGTTCGGCGCATTGGCCAAGCCGCTGGTCCGAGTTCTCGGTATCGACGACGATCGCCTTGCAACACATCTGGCGGCCGGCGTCGAGAGCCTCCTGCCAGGGATCTCCTCCATGCAGCGGGATATTCGCCCGGCCATCCGTGAGCAGAATGAGGACGGTCGTCGGCGTAAGGTAGCCGCGTGCTCGGTCGAGAGCGGCGGCCAGGGGCGTGCGGCCCCCGGTAGGGAGATATTCGAGCGCGGCCAGGGC
>JAJYZK010000274.1 GCA_021799945.1 Acidobacteriota bacterium | reverse complement strand
ATGCTCAGAGATGCTCCGCCGGAGCCGTCGATTTCGTGGATGAAATCGATCATTCCCACTTCATCCTCCTCCTCCGCCGGTTCGAGCAGCACGGCCCCCGCGCCGTCGCCGAAGATGATGCAGGTGGAGCGGTCGGTGTAATCGATGATCGAGGACATGGTGTCGGCGCCAATCACCAGCACCTTGCCATGGACCCCACTTTCCACCAGTTTGGCCCCCACCTGCAGTGCGTACACGAACCCGGAACAGGCGGCGGAAAGGTCGAAGCCCCAAGCGCCGGCGGCTCCGAGCCGGTGCTGCACCAGGCAGGCGGTCGCCGGAAAAAACATGTCCGGCGTGACCGTCGCCACCAGAATCGCCTCCACTTCGCGGGCCTCGATTCCCCGTTCCGCGAGGCAGCGGCGGGCCGCTTCACAGGCCAGGTCGCTGGTGGCCTGACCGGCTTCGACGATATGCCGCTGGCGGATGCCCAGCCGCTGCATGATCCATGCATCGGTGGTGTCCACCATGGTTTCGAGGTCGGCGTTGCTGAGAATGCGGGGCGGGACGTACGCTCCAAGCGCGGTGATCTTCGCGCGCCGGGCTGTACGCGGGCGCAGTGTCATGCTCAATAGTCTTCTCCGTGCCACGGATGATGCGAGAGGCGATCGGGGCCCGCCGCTTGCGGCAGGGCGAATGTCCAACGGATTCTCGCCGAGCCGGACTTGCCTGTCGACGCTGCGAGAAGACGTCCCCGCCGCCGTCGTCGTCGGGTTAAGGGCGGGAGAGGCTCCGCACGGAGCCCTCAGCCTTTGGACGCCACAAATAAAAGTACCGGGCTACCCACTGCGCCCACACTTACCCGTTACCGTTGCTTCCTTCCGGACCTGGCGGGGTTGGCGGGGTTGTGTCGCGTAGGACCCGGCACACCGCCATGATACCACCGCGCATGCGGGCGGGCGGCGGGGCGATTCCCGCCCGGCGGCTGCGCCGCGCAGGCGCGAAGCATCAATATCCGTTGGCGATCAAATATTCAAGGGTGAGTTCGAATCCCGCCTTCGGCCCCCGCCGTTCGAGAAACTTCATCGCCACATCCGCCTCCAGAT
Source organism: Acidobacteriota bacterium (assembly GCA_021799945.1). GTDB lineage: Bacteria > Acidobacteriota > Terriglobia > Terriglobales > Acidobacteriaceae > PALSA-350. The sequence continues at coordinate 3,810 of JAJYZK010000274.1, read as the reverse complement.
TCACCTTCGCGCCCGGCGCCAGCGCCCGCAGATTCGTGTGCGCGTAAGTATGCGGAATGATGGCGATCTGTGCGACCCCTCCGCCCGCCGCGCCGGGCTCCCAGCGGGCGACCGTGAGGCTGATGCCCTCGATGGCGATCGAACCCTTTTCCACCACGTAGGCGCCGATCTCCGCGGGGACGGAGACCCGCAGCCGCCAGTCGGTGGCCTCCGGGCTCGCTGCGGGATGGAGAGGCTCCAGCCCGATCACCTCGCCCGTTCCGTCCACATGGCCCTGCACGATGTGGCCGCCGAGCGGAGCGCCGGCGGGGGTGGGCAACTCCAGATTCACCATGGATCCGGGGGGCAGGTCCGCCAACGAGGTTCTGCTTACGGTCTCCGCGGCCAGATCCGCGTAGAAGGTCAGGGCTCCGCCCTGCCGCAATATCTCGATGGCCGTCAGGCAGACGCCGCTGACCGCGATGCTGTCGCCGGTGCGAAGCGCCAAGTCCGGGGCGGAGACGGCGATGCGACACAGGCCCGAGCGCCGCTCTACGCCATGGATGGTTCCGGTAGCCTCGATCAAACCCGTGAACATCGGTTCTCCTCCGTCTCTCTCGCCTCTCCTGCGCCGACTCAAGGGGAAGGGGCTTGAGCGGAAAGGTCCTCCGCGTCGCGGCAGCCGGCCGGAGTCCACGGATCGCGCAGCAGAGCCTGGAAGGCCGCATCCCTGCCGTATTGTCGCCACGTGACGTGTTGGCATGCCGGGATGAATGTCTGCGCCCGCGAAGCGGAGCGCAGCATCGGAATCGCATCTGCTCCGAGAATGACCGGGGCGTAAAAAATTGTCAGGCGATCGACCAGATCCTGTTCCAGGAGCGCGGCGTTCAAACGGGCGCCGCCTTCGGTCAGCACGCTGGAGAACCCTTCCCCGCCCAGATAGCGGAGCGCCTGGAGCAGCGGAACTCCCCGCCCTTCCGGCTCCAGCTTCACCAGACGCACTCCGCCCGCCTCCAATCTCCGTTGCGCCGCCTCCGCGGCGCCGGTGAAGAATACCACCAGGTCGTTGTTCGCGGTTCTCGCCAGGCGCGACTCGGGAGGCAGACGCAGCGTCGAATCGAGAACGGCGCGCAGCAGGGGCCTCCGCCGGCGAAGTCCGCTGCGGTCGGTGAGCAACGGATCGTCGGCGAGAACGGTTCCAATCCCCGTGAGCAGGACATCGGCTGCATGGCGCATCCGGTGGACTTCGGCGCGCGACTCTTCGCCGGTGATCCAGACCGGGGACCGGGATCCGGGAGCGGAGCGGGCGGCTGCGATGCGGCCGTCCAGCGAGGATGCGATCTTCATCTCCACCAGGGGAAGGCCGGTCTGAATGTGTCTGGCGAATGCGTCGTTCCGTCTGCGCGCCGCCCGCTCCAACAGCCCCACCTCGACCTTCAGCCCGGCAGCGCGCAGTTTGGCGATGCCGCGTCCGCTCACGGCCGGATTCGGATCCAGGGTAGCGGCGACGACCCGGCTTACGCCGGCGGCGACCAGCGCATCGGCGCAGGGACCGGTGCGGCCCCGGTGGCTGCAGGGCTCGAGCGTGACGTACGCGGTGGCGCCTTCGGCCCGGCTGCCGGCCTGCTGGAGAGCGGCGATTTCGGCGTGATCTTTGCGGTCGAACTCATGCCAGCCCTCGCCCACCACCTGTTCGCCGCCGGGATCGGGCCGCACCAGCACACATCCGACGCAAGGGTTGGGCGAGGCCAAGCCCACGGAGCGAGCAGTCAGCGCCAGCGCGCGCTCCATCCATTCCCGATCGCGCCATTCCCGCTCGCGTTGCGGCTCCCGATCCTGCATGGCTCGAACCACCTCAGGGCTGTGAACAGGCCAGTGAACCTCTCAGGCGCCCAGCATGGAGTCCAGGAAGGCCTGGCTGTCAAAGGGCAGCAGATCCTCCAGCTTCTCCCCCACTCCGACGTAGCGCACCGGCAGCTTCAGTTCACGAGAGATGGCGATGACGATGCCGCCCTTCGCCGTGCCGTCCAACTTCGTCAGCACCACGCCGGTCACCCCGGCGGAGCCGGTAAACAGCCGAGCCTGCTGCAACCCGTTCTGTCCGGTGGTGGCGTCCATCACCAGGAGAACCTCGTGCGGCGCGCCGGGAACGATGCGCTCGGCCGTCCGGCGCATTTTGTTCAACTCGGCCATCAAGTTGTCCTTGGTGTGCAGGCGTCCCGCGGTATCCACAATCAGCACGTCGGTGCTCCTGGATTTGGCCGCATGCAAGGCATCGAACAGGGCGGCGGAGGGGTCGCCTCCCTGCCTGGTCTTGATGATCTCTACTCCGGTCCGCTGCCCCCACACTTGCAACTGCTCAATCCCCGCGGCGCGGAAGGTGTCGGCGGCGCACAGCAACACGGTTTTGCCCTGCGCGCGAAAGAAGGCCGCGAGTTTTCCCGAGGTGGTGGTCTTTCCCGCGCCGTTGACGCCGACCATCAGAATCACCACGGGCGGATCGGGGTTGCGCGGCCGAAACCAGCTCTGTTCTTCGCGATGATCGAGAATGGACTTGAGCTCCGACTTGAGGAGCGACTTCAGTTCGTCCGCATTTTGAATTTCATTGCGCTTCACCCGGCGGCGTAAGGAGGCGGTCACTTCTCCGGCCGTTCCGGCCCCCAGATCCGAGGCCACCAAGGTTTCCTCCAGCTCGTCCAGAGCGCGTTCATCCACCTGGCGGCCGGGCTGCACGATGGCGTCCAGGCGGTCCGCCAGGCTCTCGCGGGTGCGGGAGACAGCCTCCTTCATCCGGCCGAAGATGCTCTTCTTCTCCGGCTCCTCCAGGCTGCCAAACAGAGTTTGAATCATGGAATTCCCGTCCGAACCCGTTTCAAGTCTATCGCGCTCCGCCCCGGGCGGGCTTCGGCGAGATCACTCGTCGCGGCCGGGCCGGGCCATCAGTTCGCGAAGCGCCTCCCGCGGCGATTTGCCCTGGTTGAGGATGTCCGCCATCTGCCTGGTGATGGGCATTTCCACTCCGTGCTTCGCGGCGAGGCCGAGGGCGGCGGCGCTGGTCTCCATGCCTTCGGCGACGCGGCCCTTCAGCCGCTCCAGGATTTCGGGGATTGCGAGGCCGCGTCCAAGCTCCACGCCCACGAGCCGGTTTCTGGAAAGCGGACCGGTGCAGGTGAGAACCAGATCGCCGAGCCCGGAGAGTCCGGCCAGGGTTTCGCGGCGGCCGCCGGAGGCCAGTGCGAGCCGGGTGATTTCGGCAATGCCGCGGGTGATCAGGGCCGCTACGCTGTTGTGCCCAAGCTCGAGTCCGTAGGCGATGCCGGCGGCCAGGGCGATCACGTTCTTCAAGGCGCCTCCCAGCTCGACCCCGACCACGTCGTCGTTGGTGTACAGCCGCAGGCCCGGGGAGGCGAATTGCCGCTGCAGGAGCGTGGCGATTCCGCTCTCCGCCGAGGCGATGGTGATGGCGGTGGGCATCCCGGCGGCCACCTCCTGCGCAAAGGAAGGGCCGCTCAGCACGGCGCAGGGAAGGTTCAGGCCGCGCCCGGCGAGCGCCTGGCCGATCACCTCCGTCATGCGCAGGAAGGAGCCGTGCTCGATGCCCTTGGCCGCGCTCACCAGCAACTGCGACGGGAGCAAAGCAGGGGACGCGGAGGAAAAAATCTCCCGCACATGCTGCGATGGAACGGCTCCCATCACAATCTCGGCGCCGGCGACGGCGGCCTGCAGGTCGAAGCCGGCCGTGACCGTCTCCGGTACGAGGAAGCCGGGCAGGTACGCGCGGTTCTCCCTCTGCCGGCGAATGTCTTCCGCAATCGCCGGATTGTGCGCCCA
>JAJYZK010000273.1 GCA_021799945.1 Acidobacteriota bacterium | reverse complement strand
CGAGGCGCCCTGCTGCGGGCGTTATGCGCTTCAGGGTGTGGGCGGCAGGGGAAATGCTATAAACTGTCCTTTCTCCTTGACCGGAAACCCGCCTGAAACTGGAAGACTTTTGCCTGAAAGCAGACCCACTCCGGAGAAGCTCCCCCGAACCTACGCCGCGGCGGGGGTGGATCTGGACGCCAGCGAGCGGACCAAGCAGCGCATCAAGTATCTGGCGCAGAAGACCTTCAATAAGCAGGTGCTGGGGGAGATCGGCGGCTTCGGCGGACTCTTCCGCCTGGACTCCGGGCGGTTTAAGAATCCCGTGCTGGTCTCCAGCGCCGATGGGGTGGGAACCAAGCTCAAGGTCGCCTTCCAGGTCGGTGTACATCACACGGTGGGCGCCGACCTGGTGAATCACTGCGTCAATGGCATTGCAGTGCAGGGGGCCACGCCGCTCTTCTTTCTGGATTATTTCGCCACCGGGGCGCTGGACGGCCCGATCGCCGAGAAGGTGGTGAGCGGCATCGCCGACGCCTGCCGGGCCAACGGCTGCGCCCTGATCGGGGGAGAGACGGCGCAGATGCCGGACTTCTACGCCGACGGCGAGTACGATCTGGCCGGCTTTATCGTCGGGGTGGCCGAGCGGGAGAAGCTGATTACCGGGGCGCAGATCCGGCCGGGGGACGTCATTCTGGGCTTTCCCTCAACCGGCTTGCACACCAACGGGTATTCGCTGGCGCGCAAGCTGTTCTTCGAGGTGGCCGGCTATGCGCCCAACCAGTATGTCAATGAGTTGAAGGAAAAGGCGGGCGCCGCGCTGATGAAGGTGCACCGCAGCTACCTGGGCATCATAAAAAAGCTCACCGGGGCGGATCTGGTGACGGGCATGGCGCACATCACCGGCGGAGGCATCACCGGAAATCTGCCGCGGATCCTACCCAAGAACGTATTCGCGATCATCGAAACCGGATCCTGGGCGGCTCCTCCGATCTTCGAGCATTTGCAGAGGCTGGGCGCAGTGGAGCCGGAAGAAATGCTGCGCACCTTCAATATGGGAATCGGACTGATCGCCGTGACGCCGGCGGAGAAGTTCAACCGCGTGAAGTCGATGCTGGACCGCGCCGGAGAGAAATTCTGGGTAATCGGGCGCACCGCCCGGGGCGAGCGCCGGGTGCTCTATTCATGAGCGATCTCCCGGCGCCGCATCGGCTGGGAGTCCTGATTTCGGGCCGCGGCTCCAACCTGTTCGCCATCGCCTCGGCCATCGAGCGGGGAAGGCTGCCACAGGCGAAGATTGCCGTGGTGATTTCCAACCGGCCCGAGGCTCCCGGCCTGGCCAGAGCGCGGGAGGCGGGCCTTGCCGCCGTGGCCATTCCCGCGCAGGGCCGCTCGCGCTCCGAGCAGGACGAGGAGATTGTCGCCTGCCTCCGCAAATACCGGGTCGATCTGGTCTGCCTGGCGGGCTATATGCGGCTGCTGACGCCGGAGTTCGTCGCCGCCTTTCCCCAGCGCATTCTCAACATTCATCCTTCTCTGCTGCCTGCCTTTGCCGGCCTGCACGCGCAGAGGCAGGCGCTGGAGTATGGCGTGACCGTCTCCGGATGCACCGTTCACTTCGTGGACGAGCATCTGGATCATGGCCCGATCATTGTGCAGAGGACTGTGCCGGTGAACGCCGGAGACGATGAGCGGTCGCTCTCCGCCCGCATTCTGGAGCAGGAGCATGGGGCCTATGCGGAAGCCATCGCCCGGGTGCTCTCCGGACGATACCGGCTGGCCGGGCGGCGCTATGTAGAGGTGGAGGAGGCCGAGCCGTAAGCGGAGACGCAGTCGGCCGCCGGCGCCGGCCGGCTCAGGTAGCCACGTCTCCGGCTTCGCCCAGCACGACGGTCACCTGCATCTTGCGCCGGCCGCGGAAAAAGCTCACCACCACCGAATCCCCGGCCTTGTGCTCGTCCATGATATCCGCGAGATCCTCCGTATCGGAGACCTGCCGGCCATCCACGGCCACAATGAGATCGCCGCCCAGGTAGATCGGCGTGTTGCCCAGATACGCGCGCTGCCGGCCTCCATGCAGCCCGGCATTGTCCGCCGGCCCGCCGGGGATGGTCCGCTGAATGAGCACCCCGGAGTCGGTGGGCAGGCCGATCTGCGCGGCCAGGTCGGGACCGATGGAGAGCGATTCGATTCCCAGGGTCGGGCGCCGCACGCGGCCGTACTTGCTGAAGTCGGAGAGCAGCGACTTCAGGGTGTCGACGGGAATCGCAAAGCCGACCCCGGAGTTCTGTTCGGCCCCTCCGGTGGCGATCAGCGTGGTCATGCCGATCACTTCGCCGCGCGAGTTCAGCAGCGGGCCGCCGGAGTTGCCGGGGTTGATCGCCGCATCCGTTTGAATCGCGTTCTCGATCAGGGCGCCCTCGGGCTCGCGCACCGAGCGGATGGAGCTGATGATGCCGGTGGTCATCGTGCCGTTCAGGCCGAAGGGATTGCCGATCGCGTATACGTTCTGGCCCACCTGAAGCCCGCGTGATTCCGCCAGAACCACGGGCGCGAGATTTTTCGCCTGGATCTGCAGCAAGGCCACATCGTGGGCGCGATCCTGGAGGATGATCCGCGCCGGGTACTTATGCTTGTCGGAAAGGATCACCTCCACCTGCTGGGAGTTGGCGATCACGTGATAGTTGGTGAGAATGCGGCCGTCGCTGGAGAGAATGAAGCCCGAGCCCTGCCCCTGCTGCGGCACCACCCCATAAAAGAAATCGAAGGCAAGCTGGGAGGTGGTCACGTTGACCACCGACGGGGAGACATGTTTGTAGACGGAAATGTTGTTCATTTCCTGGGCGCTGTACGCGGGCTGGGCGTCCGCTTCCAGCATGCGCAGAGGCGAGACCGCGGACGGCCGGATGCGGCCTGCCTCCGGTATGCGGTCCAGCAGCAGGAAACCGCCGGCGGAAGTGAGATAGGCGAAACCGCCTACCAGCAAAAGAATCAGAAGTATCGGGCGGACTCTCATAGGCGCGCTTCCCTCTTGTTAGATTCGGATCACCGGCGATTGGCCCCGCGATTGACGCGCCAGGTCGCAATAGACCTCTTGCACCGATTGCCGCACCTGTTCCAGCGAGGAATCGTTGACGATGACGTAATGGCAGCGGCTCCGCTTCTCACTGTCCGGAATCTGCGCGGCCAGACGGGCGCGGGCATCCTGCTTGAACCCGTCGCAGAGAGCTTTGTCTCGCTGGGCCTCCGGGCCGGCGGCGGCGAGGGCGCGCTGGACGAAGCGCCGCACCTTCAGCTCATCGGGAGCGGCAACCAAAATCAGTTTGTCGAAGCGGCGGATCCAGCCGGGAGCGGTGCCCCCGCGCTCCGCCTCAAAAATGAGGGCGGATTCGACGATCGCCACGGCCTCCGGCTCGGCAGCGAAGACCCCGGCCATCCACTCCTCTTCCGCAGCGATCACCGCCGGATGCACGATCCGGTTCAGAGCCTCCGACCGGCCCTGGCGAAAGGCCAGATTCGCCAGCGCTTTGCGGTCCAGGGAGCCGTCCGGGCTCAGGATCGAAGTTCCGAAAGCGTCCACAATTGCGGCAAAGACCGGAAGGCCGGGGGCCATCAGCCGCCGCCCGATCTCGTCGGCCGAGCTGACGTGCGCTCCCAGTTCGGAAAAGATTCGCCCCACGGTGCTCTTGCCACTGCCCAGGCCGCCGGTGAGCCCTACGCGGAGCATGGAGGCGCCTTCCGGATCGTCGGCGCGGACCTGCGGGGAGGGGAGAGCATCGACTCGATCATGAACTCGATTCCGAACTCGATCACGGACTCCATCATTCGCGCGAACTTCCTCGCTGCCCCTGGCGCCGGCTCGTTCTAAAGACATTCCGGCCGCGGGAGACCGCGGCGCAGGCGGGCCGCCCGCACGGTATTGGCCATCAGCATGGCAATGGTCAGCGGCCCGACGCCGCCGGGAACCGGCGTATACGCCCCGGCCTGCAGGAAGGCCGCGGGGTGAACGTCGCCCACGATGGCGGAGCCCCGGCGGCGAAAAAGCTCCTCGCGCCGCTGGTCGCCGGCGAAGTACTTGTCAAACTCCTCCCGCGTGGCGATGCGGTTGATGCCCACGTCGAGAATGACCGCCCCCGGCTTCACCATGTCGGCGGTGATAAAGCCGGGCCGGCCGATGGCGGCGACCAGGATATCCGCCTGCAGGGTCAGAGCGCGCAGGTCGCGGGTTTTGGAGTGACAGATCGTGACGGTGGCATTCTCCGCCAGCAGCAGGATGGCGGTGGGCTTGCCGACAATGTCGCTGCGCCCCACGACGACCGCATGCCTCCCGGCGATCGGCAGCTTGCTGCGCTTCAGCAGCTCAATCATCCCCGCCGCCGTGCAGGGGGGGAACGCCGCCTGCCCGGTCTGCAGGCGGCCGACGTTGACCGGGTGGAATCCATCCACGTCCTTTTCCGGGCTCACCGCTTCCAGCAGGCGCCGGGCCTGCACCTGGGGCGGCAGGGGAAGCTGGATGAGGATCCCGTCGATGTCCTCCCGCGCGTTCAAGCCGCCGATCAGGGCCAACATCTCCTCGGTGGTCACGGTATCCGGCGGCAGGATTAAATCGCTCGCCAGCCCCAGCTCCTCGCAGGTTCTGACCTTGCTCCGCACATAGATTGCCGAAGCGGGGTCCTGGCTGGCCAGCACGGCGGCCAGGCCGGGCCGGATGCCGTGCGGCGCAAGCCGGGCCACCTCCGCCCGGACTTCGGATTGGATCTGAGCGGCGATCGCCGCTCCGTCGAGAATCGTTCCCATGCCAGGCTGCCTGTTCCTCTCCGCTCATGGTACATGGCCCGATCCCCCGATCCATGTTCCGGCCAGGTTCGTTCCGGCCGGGTTCCTGCAACGATCCTTACGAACTGCGGGGCTGAACCACAAGCCGGAAGCGCTGCCT
>JAJYZK010000272.1 GCA_021799945.1 Acidobacteriota bacterium | reverse complement strand
ACGACCTTTTCGTTCACCAGCTCCGCGATGCGCTCGATGAGCCGGGCCTTGTTCACCTGGTAGGGGATTTCCGTGACCACGATGGCCTGCCGGCCGTTCTTGAGGGTTTCGACGGCGGCCTTGGCCCGCATCAAAAAGCGGCCGCGCCCGGTCTTGTAGGCCTGGGCGATGCCGCCGCGGCCGTAGATAAAGCCGCCGGTGGGAAAGTCCGGTCCCTGCACATGCCGCAGCACCTCGGCCAGGCCCGCCTGCGGATTGTTCACCATCTCAATGGCCGCGTTCACCACCTCGGTCAGGTTGTGCGGCGGAATGTTGGTGGCCATGCCCACAGCAATCCCGTTTGAGCCGTTCACAATCAGATTGGGGATGCGGGTCGGCAGGTAGACGGGCTCGTCCGTGCTTTCGTCGAAATTGGGAACCATGTCCACGGTTTCCATTTCGATATCCGCCATCATCTCGCCCGCAATGCGGGTCATGCGGCACTCGGTATAGCGGTATGCCGCGGGTGGGTCTCCGTCCACCGAGCCAAAATTTCCCTGCCCGTCGACCATGGGATAGCGCATGGCCCAGGGCTGCGCCATGCGCACCAGAGCGTCGTACACGGCGCTGTCGCCATGGGGATGATATTTCTTAAGGCATTCGCCGACCACGCCGGCGCACTTCGAATACCGCTTGTTGTACTGCATCCCTTCGCGATCCATGGCCAGCAGGATGCGCCGGTGCACGGGCTTCAGTCCGTCCCGGATATCGGGAAGCGCGCGCCCGATGATGACGGACATCGAATAATCGAGATACGAATGCCGCATCTCTTCTTCGATATTGATGGGAACGAAACTCGTGCCGCCGCCATTGGGCCGGTTGGCGTCGTCGCCATTGGGATTGCCGAGAGGAAGGGTCGGATTCTGGTCGTCTGCCATAAGGGGTCGGGTGGAAACTCCGCCGGGAAGCCTGCTCGAAACCGCGCCGAAACAACGGGCGAGGCGCGAATCCCCGGAATCCGGAGAAGCCCAGGGCGCCAAGGTCGGGGCGGCCTATCGCGGGCAAATTTGCATTTTGGGCAAGCTTCAGGGCGTCTCTGTAATTTTACGGCTTGAAGGGTGGGGACGGCAAGCGTTTTTCCGGATATAAGTGTTTATTTATGAAGCATTTGTCTGCTATTTGGGAATTCGCGTCCGAGGCTGGAAAGCGAGCCGCAGGAGCGGCTTCCTCAAAAAAGATGGAGGGCCAGCGAGCCGACGCTCAGGCCGGCTTCGAGCAGCAGGATGGCCCCGATGGCGGCCTGCAAGACGCGCCGTCGCGGGCCGTCCAGAGCGTCGGCGAAGACCCCGCCGACGAAGGCCAGCAGAAAGGGCAGCGCCCAGAGCGTGGGATCGCTGAAGGTTCCCGGGGTGGTTAGAACGAAGAGCAGGGCGGCCACCAGCAGCGGAGCCGTGTTGCCGAAGTACCGCGATCGCCGGGAGGTCAGGTAGAGCAGCAGCGCGACCGCCGCGGCGATCGCGATGGCGGCGTTGGGAAGCGCGAGAATCCACCTCTGCGCCGCATCGCCGGAGAGCCAAAGGCGCGCCGCGCCGCTGCGGAAGTAGTAGCTGAAGGCATCCGCATTGAAGCTATAACAGGCGAAAACCAGCAGCAGGCTTCCCAGCACGACGGCCATCATCACCGGAATGATGGGCGCGCGCCGGCCCACGGCCAGGTAAATCATGAATCCCAGCGCTAGAAACAGGGCCAGCAGGAAGGCGGCCGCATGCGAGGCCGCGGTGAAACCGAAGGCCAGAACCAGGAGAACGATGCGAGGCCGCCAACTGCGCGCCGGACCCTGCAACGCATGAGCCACGCCCATCGCCAGATATACGGAGGCAAACAGTCCAAAGGCGGCCAGAATCTCGTTGTTGGGATCGGTCATGCCGTGGACGACTGCGGGGGAGAGGCAATACAGTCCCAGAGCGACCGCTCCGTCGTCGTTGCCGTAGAGCCGCCGGGTCACCCACCAGAGCGCGGCGCCCAGAGCCAATCCCGACAGTAGGAACAGGCTGTGCAGGAGGAAGAGAACGTAGCTGAGCTGGTGACGCATCTCCCAGGTGGAGGTGTCGGAGGACTGTCCTAGAAGGATGCGCTGTACGGTCAACGGGAGTCCGGCCGCGCGGTAGGCCAGGATTCCATCCCGGATGTTGCCGCAGGTGGTGTAGTAGCCCGCCAGGGGAGTGGGCTTTTCCCAGGTCTCTCTGCCGCAGCGGGCAAAGTCGTAGTCCCGTTCGGTGAGGGTCTGGTGATCGCTCACCCACAGGCATTGCCCGAGCAGAAGCAGCAAAAGCAGTGCGGCGAATTGTTGCGGACGCCGGAAGCGGATGGAAAGACGCGTATGCATGAATTGGGAACGGAGCCTTGAGTTCGAAAGCGGTGAGACGGGCTTGAGATTCACATCCGGATCCAGTATTCCATTCCGGTGACCTTCGATCCTAAAGCCTGGGCAGGGTGAGATGCTGGCGAGGCAGGTAACGGCGCTCCTCCGGATAACCGGCAATTCGGACATAGCAGGTGACCAGCGCCTCTCTGCACCAGGACTCCATCCGCCGTCCGAAACTGAGATCCGGCGGCCAGGCCGCCGGCTGCATCCGCCACGCTATCGGATAGTAGCGGAAAATGAGACTGGCCCGGCGCAGGTGACTGGGGCTGCTCACGATGAGCGCCGAGTCCCAGCCGTGCGCCTGCAGGATCCGGTAGGAATAATAGGCGTTCTGCAGGGTGGAGAGCGAATCCTGCTCGGTAAGAATGGCGGCCGCCGGCACGCCCTGCTCTTCGGCAAAGCGGGCCATCTCCTGCGATTCGACAAAAGTTCTTCTCGTCATGCCCCCGCTCATCAGGATGCGGGGCGCAGCCCCGGCGCGGTACTGGCGGATGGCTTCGAGCACGCGCGATTTTCCCAGATCCGATATCGTTCCATCGCGGTTGGTCCTGTTTCCCAGCACCAGGATCACGTCGAAGCGGCTCTGCCGGGTGTTGCTCGTGGGGATGGAGAAATAGACAATCGCGACGCAGACCGCCGCGGTTCCCAGAGCAATGGCGAGGTTGCGGAAAACACGCAGCATGCCTCCCGTCATTCTACTTCCGGGCTCCTCTTGGAGGAGGATAGCGAACAGGCGCGGGAGAGCGCTGCGGAGCGAGGTTTGCCTCGCGCCGCCGCAGAGGATACCATCCGATGCAAATGCCTGCGAAAAACAGCGAACCCGAAAGGCTGGTCTCCGCCGACCGGTTGGACGACGACAGCTCCTTCGAGCTGAAGCTGCGCCCGCGCCTTCTGGCGGAGTTTATCGGGCAGTCCAAGGCGAAGGAGCAGCTTGCCATCGCGCTGGAAGCGGCGCGCACGCGGGGCGAAGCCCTGGACCATGTGCTGCTCTTCGGGCCTCCGGGCTTGGGCAAGACCACTCTGGCCTACATTATCGCCAACGAGATGGGAGTGGCCTATCAGCAGACCTCGGGACCGGCGCTGCAGATTCAAGGGGATCTCACGGCGATCCTCACCAATCTTTCGGAGCGCCAGGTGCTCTTTCTCGACGAGATTCACCGGCTGCAGCCGGTGCTGGAGGAAAAGCTCTACACCGCGCTCGAAGACTATAAGCTGGACATCATCATCGGCCAGGGCCCGGGGGCGCGCACGCATGTTCTCGATATACGACCGTTCACCTTTGTCGCCGCCACCACCCGGCCGGGGTTGCTGTCCTCTCCGCTGCGCTCGCGCTTCGGCATTCTTTTGCGGCTCGAGTTTTACAACGAGGATGAGCTGCGTTTCATCGTGGAGCGGTCGGCCGAGGTGCTGAATGTTCCGATCGAACGGGAAGGCGCGGAAGTGATCGCCGCGCGCTCGCGGGGAACCCCGCGTATCGCCAACCGTCTGCTGCGGCGCGTGCGCGATTACGCCCAGGTGCGCGGCAACGGAACGATCGACAGAGAATGCGCGGGAGCGGCCCTGCATTTGCTCGGTGTGGATCCGCACGGTTTCGACGAACTGGATCGCCGGCTGCTGCTCACCATCATCGAGAAATACGATGGCGGTCCGGTGGGATTGAATACGCTGGCGGCCACGCTGGCGGAGGAAGAGGATGCGCTGGAAGAGGTCTACGAGCCGTTTCTGATTCAGATCGGCTTTCTCGACCGGACGCCGCGCGGTCGCGTGGCGACTCGCATGGCCTATGAACACTTCGGTCTGCCGCAGCCGAGGCGGCAGCCCGGTCTTTTCTAAACGGGCCGACCATGCGGACGGAGGCGGATGCCGCGCCGCCGGAAAATGGTATAAAGGCTGGCGGTGGGGGTTGCCGGAGCGCGTCGCTTCCGCAGTCGCCGTCCGGCGCCCCGCAGGAGGAATTCCATGGCCCTGATGGAATCTGCGATGCCCCCAATCGGCGCTGCGGCGCCCGAATTTTCGCTGCCCGATGCGGTGACCGGCAAGATCGTTTCGCTGGCGGATTTCCGCGGCGCGAGCGCCCTTCTGGTGATGTTCCTCTGCCGGCACTGTCCCTTCGTAAAGCATATTCAGGACGGCATCGCCTCTCTGGCGCGGGTCTACGCTGCCCGCGGCGCAGCCATTGTGGCAATCTCCAGCAACGACGCCGAAGAATATCCCGAAGACGCGCCGGTCAGCCTCCGGGAGCAGGCAAAGGAGTGCGGATTCTGCTTTCCGTATCTCTACGATGAGACGCAGGAGGTGGCGCGAGCCTTCGGCGCCGTCTGCACCCCGGACATTTTTCTTTTCGATCATGCCTGCCGGTTAGCCTATCGCGGGCAGTTTGACGCCAGCCGGCCTGGAAACGGCCTTCCGGTAACGGGCCAGGATCTGCGTCAGGCGATGGACCGCCTGCTTGCCGGCCTGCCGGTCGCCGATGCGCAGAAACCCAGCGTGGGCTGCGCCATCAAATGGCGCCGCGCGGCGACGTC
>JAJYZK010000271.1 GCA_021799945.1 Acidobacteriota bacterium | reverse complement strand
GGGCGCAGCAGGCCGGCGTCGATCTGAAAATAGCTCGCGACGAACTCCAGAAGCCGCGGCGCGGCGGAGTCCTGCAGGGCCATCAGCTCCACCCGATTGCAGGTGGACAGGATCATGCCCTCGCGCACCCCGTCGGACTGGACCAGCGAGCGCGTGGCCTCCGCCAGTTGCGCGGGGGCGATCGCAATGCGCTCCCGCAGGGCGACCGGGGCCGTCTTGTGGTTGACGCCAAGCAGAACGATGTTCATGGGGCCGGGAACCTGTGCACGGTGCTCACCTGGTTGGCCGCCCATACGCTGAGCGCCACCAGAAAGGCGAGACTCGAAAGATACACCGCTCTGCGGCCGCGCAAACCGGCGCTGCGCTGAACGAATAGCAATACCAGGTACAAAGCCCACATTCCGAAGGAGAGCAGGACCTTGGGATCGAGAAAATAGGCGGGTCCGACGCTTTTCTGCGCGATCACGGAGCCGGCGAGCAGGCCGACGGTCATGAAAGGAAAGCCGGCCAGTAGCATGGCCGAGGCGATCCGGCCCAGCGTCTCCAGCGGCGGAATCCAGGTCAGGAATCCGATATCGTCCTTCTTCTTGAGCCGCTTCTCCTGGATCAGGTAGAGGAGGCTGGCCAGCAGGCTGAAGATCAGCGCCGCGTACGCCGCCAGCAGCGCCGAGATGTGGAGCAGAAGCCATCCGCTGCGCACCAACGGGGAGTGAAGCGGCCAGTAATCCGCTCCCATCGCCGGCCCCAGAACCAGCAGCAGGGAAAAGGGCAGGGCGAACAGGCCGAAGCTGACCGCGCCGTAGAGGGCGACCACCAGCAGAAAGGCGGCGCAGATCAGCAGCGCCAGCAGCGAGCCGATCTCCCGCATCCCCGCCGGCGCCCAGTGATGGGCCGCCCACAGCATCTCCGACATGGAGACAAAATGGAAGAAGAAGGCGCCCACCGCCGCGGGAACGCAGATCCGCCTCCACCCCGGTCGGCCGTAGAGAACCGCGGGCAGGGCGGATATGCTGGCGGCCCCATACAGCACCGCGGCGACTCGCAGCCAGATCAGGGACATGCCGGAATCCAGACCTTTCAGTATACCGTCTGCGCTGCGCCTCGGCAGCCGCCCGTGCTCCCGCGCAGGGACGCGGCGGCGGCATTCGCGATATGCTGGCGTTTCCCGTGATGCATTCCGCTCCAACCGAGGCTGAAAGCGCGGCCACCCCGCTCATGCGCCAGTATGCGGCCGCCAAGAACCAGAATCCCGACGCCCTGCTCTTTTTCCGTCTGGGGGATTTCTACGAGCTCTTTTTTGAAGACGCCCGCATCGCCGCGCGGGAACTGCAAATCACCCTCACCTCCCGGGACAAGGACCGCGCCGTGCCCATGTGCGGCGTTCCCTACCACGCCGCCGACGCCTACCTCTCCCGGCTGCTGCGCAAGGGATACCGGGTCGCCCTCTGCGAACAGATGGAAGACCCCAAGCTGAGCAAAACCCTGGTGCGCCGGGAGGTGACCCGGGTCCTCACCCCGGGCACGGCGCTGGATCCCAGCCTCGGCGCCGACCAGAACAACTTTCTCGCCGCGATCCATTCCGCGGGCGAGGTCTGCGGCCTGGCGCTGCTCGATCTCTCCACCGGGGAGTTTCGCGCCGCCCAGTTCACCGGTCCGCATCGGGCCGCGCAGTGCATGGACGAGCTGATCAAAGCTGCGCCGAGCGAGCTGCTGCTTTCCTCCGCCACCTCTCCGCTGGACCCCGCGGCGGAGGCCGAGATGGACAAAATCCCCGCCCGAACCCGGCTGGACGAATGGGTCTTCACCGCGGACTACGCCATTCCCCTGCTGGAGCGTCAATTGGGCGCGCGGGGCCTGGATGGATTCGGCCTGGCCGGCCTCTCCGCCGCGGCCATCGCCGCCGGAGCGGTGATCCACTATGCGCGCAGCACGCAGCGGATCGAGCTGGCGCACATCGACGGGATCCGGTGTTTCGAGCGCGCCGAGAACCTGCAACTGGATGCCGTCACGGTGCGCAATCTGGAGCTGCTGGAGCCGCTGTTCGCCGACAGCGGGAGGGAAACCACGCTGTTCTCCAATCTGGATTGCTGCATGTCGCCCATGGGCAAACGGCTGCTGCGCGCCACGCTGGCCCGGCCCTTGATCGACCCGGCCGAGATTGCCTGCCGCCAGGATGCCGTTTCCGCGGCGCTGGACAACCTGATTGAGCGTGAGAAGTTGCGCGCGGCCTTGGGCGGTCTCCAGGATCTGGAACGGATGCTCTCCCGCATCTCGCTCGATAGCGCCGGGCCGCGGGACGTGGCTGCGCTGGCGGCATCCCTGGCCAGACTGCCGGCGCTGCTCTGCTGCCTGCAGCGGCTCGACGCGCCGCGCTGGCGGCAATGCGCCGCAAATGTGGACCTGCTGGAAGATCTTCGCTCCTCGATTGAATCCACGCTGCAGCCCGACCCTCCCCTGACGCTGGCGGAAGGCGGAGCCATCGCGCCCGGCCGGGACGCCGAGCTGGACGAGCTGCGCGCGCTGGGCGCCGGCGCCCGCCAGTCGATTGCGGAAATCGAGCGGCGGGAGCGCGAGCGGACCGGCATCTCCTCGCTCAAAGTCCGCTTCAACGGCGTCTTCGGCTATTACCTCGAGATCACCAAGAGCAACCTCGCGCTGGTCCCCCCGGACTACGAGCGGAAGCAAACCCTGGTCAACGCCGAGCGCTTCACCACTCCCGAGCTGAAGCGGCATGAAAGCAGCGTGCTCACCGCGCATGCCCGCTCCATTGAAATCGAAAAGCGTCTCTTCGCGGAGCTGCGCCAGGTCATTCTGCAGGCCGCGCCCCGGCTGCGCTCGACCAGCGCCGCGGCGGCCGAGGCCGACCTGCTGGCAAACTTCGCCCACCTGGCCGCAATCCGGGGCTACGCTCGCCCCATCATTGAAGCCGGCGGGGTTCTGGAGGCGATCGCCGCGCGCCATCCGGTGATCGAAATCCTGATGAAGAACGCGGGGCAGACGGAGTTCGTCGCCAACGATCTCTATGTCGATACGGGAGGGCCCAGCCTCCTGCTGATTACCGGGCCCAACATGGGCGGCAAATCCACGTATCTGCGGCAGGCCGCGTTGTTGGTTATCCTGGCGCAGATGGGCAGCTTCGTGCCTGCAAAACGCATGCGGCTGGGCATCGTGAACCGGATCTATACCCGCATCGGGGCCAGCGACAATGTCGCCCGCGGCCGCTCTACCTTCATGGTCGAGATGACGGAGACGGCGACCATTCTGAATACCGCCGGCAAAAATTCGCTGATCCTTCTGGATGAAATGGGGCGGGGGACGGCCACCTTCGACGGGCTCTCCCTGGCCTGGGCCACGCTCGAATACCTGCAATCGCGGGTCGGCGCCAGAACCCTCTTCGCCACCCACTACCATGAACTGACCTTGCTGGCGGAGCAATTGCCGGGACTGAAAAATCTGCGGGTCGCGGTCAAGGAGAGCCCGCAGGGCATCGTCTTCCTGCATTCCATCGAGCCGGGCGCGGCCAGCAAAAGCTACGGCATCGAGGTGGCCCGGCTGGCCGGCCTGCCCGCCGCCGTTCTGGACCGCGCGCGACAGGTTCTCCGCCAGCATGAACGCTCGGAGAAACGCAATGTGGCCCTGGAGCGCGAGGCCCCGATGCAGTTGACCATCTTCACCCCACTCTCGCAGCGGATCGTCGAACGCGTGCAGGAGACGGACATCGATCGTTTGACGCCGGTGCAGGCGCTGAATCTGCTGGAAGAGCTCAAGCGCGAGATTCGCGGGGCCGAGGGGGCATGAGCGCCGGGGCGCCGGGCGGCGCGGCTATATCCCTGCATGAGGCGGCGGGCCAGGTGCTGATGGTGGGCGTGGAGGGCGCGCAGCTCACGCCGCTCGAAGCCTCCTGGCTCCGGTTGATGCGCCCCGCCGGGGTGATTCTATTCCGGCGCAACCTGGAGTCCGCCGGGCAGGCCCGGGCGCTGCTCCAGAGTCTGCAAGCCTTCACCCCGCTTCCCGTGCTTCGGGCCATCGACATGGAAGGCGGGTCGGTGGATCGGCTGCGGGATATGTTCCGGGCCATGCCGTCCCCGGCGGCGGTGGCCGCAACCGGCCGCCCGGACCTGTTCGCCGCCCACGGACAACTGATCGGGCGCGAGCTTCGCGCTCTCGGACTGCACGCCACCTTCGCTCCGGTCCTCGATTTGAAGACGCCGCGCTCCGGACCGGTGATGCAATCCCGGGTGATCGACGGCCCGGCGACCGCGGTCGCCGCCTACGCCCGGCAATTCCTGACCGGCCTCAAGCGGGAAAACATCCTGGGCTGCGGCAAACACTTTCCCGGCCTGGGCGACGGCGAGGTGGACTCGCATCAAACCACTCCCCGCATCGCCAAGTCCTTCGACCGGCTCTGGCGGGAGGATCTGCTGCCGTATCGCAGGCTGGCGCAGCGGCTGGCCCTGGTGATGGTCGCCCATGCGCAGTATCCCTCCACTCCCTCGGGCCAGGCTCCGGCCTCGGTTTCCCCCTACTGGGTGAGTGAGGTCTTAGGGCAAAAGATCGGCTTCGACGGCCTGGTGGTCTCCGACGATATGGAAATGGGCGGGATTCTAGGCCACTGCGGCATGGCCGAAGCGGCCGTGCTGGCGGTGGCCGCCGGAACGCATCTCGTCGAGATATGCCGCGACCCTTCCCTGATCTTTGGCGCCTACGAGGGACTGCTCCGCGAGGCGGAGCGCTCGGCCGCCTTCGCCCGGCGTTTGCGCGCGGCCGCCGCCCGCGTGCGCAGCTTCCGGAGCGCGCGGCTCCGGCGCGACCCTCTGCGCGCGGCGCCGCCCTCCCCGGCTTCGCTCCGCCGGCTGGGCGACGACATCCGCCGTTTTTCGGAGCGGGTCGAAAGGCGGAACGGGAAGGCGACGGCATGAAGCGCCCGATCCGGCGTTCCATCAGACGTCCGGACG
>JAJYZK010000270.1 GCA_021799945.1 Acidobacteriota bacterium | reverse complement strand
GTACACCGCCGGCTCGCGGTCCCCCACCAGGCCCACGAGCACCAGGGCCGACCCCAGCGGATTGATCAGCGGCAGAAGCGCCGAAAAGGCTATCAAAAACGAGTTCCAGGCCAGCAAATGAGTTCCTCCCCATCCAGCCTACAGGGTGGCGAGCGGCGGACCGGAATTTGAGTCCGGATCGGCCTCCGGCGGTGAGACGCGCATGACCCCGGCGCCCATCACCCCGGCATGTGATCCCTGTTACAGTGGATCGACTCAATTTCGCCCAAAATTGGTACTGTGGCGGAACTGTAGTTGTCGCCGCAAAGCATTTAAGATGAAGGCAAGAGGAGCGACCGGCGATGCGAAAATCGATCACCATGTGGACGATTCAGGCTGACACCCTCCAGGGGAATCTGCGGCTGGCGGCGAAATGGCTGGCGGCCCTCTGCTTCGCGGTTGTTCTTCCCCACGCTTACGCCGTCCCCAGCTTCGCGCGCCAGACGGGTCTTTCCTGCAATGTCTGCCATAGCAACCCGCCCGAGCTGACGGCCTTCGGCCGCGACTTCAAGCTCAAGGGCTATGTGCTGACGGATATGACCGCCAAAGACAAGGTCGGCAACAGCAAAGACCTGCTGTTGTCCAAATATATTCCGGTCTCGGCGATGATCATGATCTCCAACACCGCCATCCAGGCCACTCAACCGGGCAGCCAGAACAATACGGCAGGCTTTCCCCAGCAGCTCAGCATCTTTCTCGCCGGGGCCTTCGCCTCCCATTTCGGCGGGCTGGCGCAGTTCACCTACACCCACGCCCAGGACCACTTCGGCATGGACAACACGGATCTGCGCTACGCCGACCAGGGCAAGCTGGCCGGCAAAGACTTCTGGTACGGGGTCACGCTGAACAACAGCCCCACGGTAGAGGATGTGTGGAACAGCACGCCCACCTGGGGATTTCCCTGGATCTCGACCAGCTCCGGCGTGTCCCCGCTGGCCTCGCCGGTGATCAATGGCCTGCTGGGCCAGGATGTCGCCGGGCTAGGCGGATACGGCATGTGGGACAATCATCTGTATGCCGACTTCTCGCTGTATCGCTCGGAGCACGCCGGCGGGGCCACTCCGGTCACCGGCACGGGATTTCAATACAACATCCGCGACGTGGCTCCCTACTGGCGCGCCGCCTGGCAGCAGACCTTCGGCGACAACTATCTTGAGGTGGGAACTTACGGAATTGGGATGAACACGTACCCCAACGCCGTTTCCGGTCCGCTTAACCGCTACGTCGATCCCTCGTTCGATTTTCAATACGAGCGGCCCTTCGGCGCCAATCTCCTGGACGCCCATGGAACGTATATCCACGAGTCCTCCAGCCTGGCGGCCGGGGTAGCCGCGGGCGCCGCGAGCGTGAGGGCGAACCATCTGAACACCTTGAAGCTGGACAGCACCTACCACTGGGCAAATAAATACAGCGCCACCGGCGCCTTGTTCTCCACCACCGGCAATCGGGATCCGCTGCTGTACGCCCCCGCGGCGGTGACCGGAAGCGCCAACGGAGACCCCGACACCTCCGGGTTCATCGCGCAGGCGGGCTACTGGCCGGTGCAAAACATCGACATCACCGTGGCCTATACGGGATATTTCAAATTCAACGGCGCCAGCTCGAATTACGACGGCGCGAACCGCAACGCCTCCGACAACAACACCGTGTACATGGCGCTGTGGCTGAACTTCTAAAGATTCCAGGAGGATGGGCATGCAGGAGGAAACACACCGGACCGTCGGGGATCGCGACGTCATTGTCATCAACCGGCGTTCCTTCTTCGGAACGCTTCTGGCCCTCGGCACGGCGGGCATGGGCGCGCTGCTCGCCGTGCCCGTGCTGCGCTACGTGCTCTATCCGCTGTATGCGCGGTCGCGGCAGAGCGAATGGTCGGCGGCCGGAGAGATGACCGAATTCGCCAGCCTGACCGAACCCATCCGGCGGACCATCGCCTTTTCCCGCCGCGATGGCTGGCGCGAGGTGCTCTCCTCCCAATCCGTCTACGTGACGCGGGGGGCGGACGGGCAGCTCAAGGTGCTCTCCGCCATCTGTCCGCACCTGGGTTGCAGCGTCTCCTGGCAGCCGGGGCAGGGGGAATTCGTCTGTCCCTGCCACGGCGGCAGGTTTGCCGCGGACGGCAAACATATCTCCGGACCGCCGCCGCGAGGGATGGATTCGCTGCCGCACGAGATTCAGGAGGGCAAGCTTCTCGTCCATTTCGATTATTTTCGTTCCAACGTTCCCAACCGCGAAGTGCTGAGCTGAGGCCGGCCGGGAACGGAAACGAAACAGCAGCCGGGGAGATTCTGTGGACAAGCCGATGAAGGACGATGCTGGAAAAAAGAAAAGCGCTCCGGCCCGCTTTTACGGCTGGCTGAACCGCCGCACGGGCGTAGATACGCTGCTGCACGAGTCGCTGGACGAGCCGATCCCCGGCGGAGCGCGCCTGGCCTATGTCTTCGGCTCCGGCCTGCTGTTCATCTTCATCTCCCAGGTGATCACCGGGCTCTGCCTGGCCCTTTACTACGTTCCTTCGGCGGAGACGGCGCACACCAGCGTCGCCTACATCACCAAGCAGGTGGCCGCCGGCGCGTTTCTCCGCAGTCTGCACGCCTACGGCTCCAGCGCCATGATCGTGGTGCTGCTGCTGCACTTCCTCCAGACCTTCCTCTACGGCTCCTACAAAGGCCGCAGAGAGGTGCTGTGGATGTCCGGCGCGGTGCTTTCCCTGCTGGTGATGGCCATGGGCTTCACCGGCTACCTGCTGCCGTGGGACCAGAAGGCCTATTTCGCCACCGCGGTGGGCACCAATATCGTGGGCCAGGTTCCCTTCATCGGGCAATGGCTGACCGAGATGCTGCGCGGCGGGGACACGCTCGGCACCCTGACCCTCTCGCGCTTCTATCTGGCCCATGTCTTTCTCATTCCGGGCTCGATCATCCTGTTCATCGGGATCCATATCGCGCTGTTCCGCAAAGCCGGCCCGGCCGGCCCGGTCCAGGAAAATCCGATGGCGCCGAAGCTTCCTCCGGAGAGCTTTTTCCCGCGCCAGGTCATCATGGACATGGCCTTCGCCCTGCTGCTGATGGCCGGCCTCGGCGTATTCGCGTATCTCCATCCCATGGAGCTGGGGCCGATCGCCAACCCCGCCGACACCCAGTTCCTGCCCCGACCGGAATGGTATTACCTGCCGATGTTCGAGTGGCTCAAGTTCTGGGAGGGGCCGGAGGTCGTATTTGCGATCGTGGTGGTTCCCGGAGCGCTGGCGCTGCTCTTCTTCCTGCTGCCGTTTCTTGACCGCGGCCTGGAGCGCAGGCCATGGCGCAGGCCGCTTCCGCTGCTGGGAGTGTCCATTGTGCTGGTCGGCGCGGCGTATCTGGGTGTGCGGAGCCGGCTGGACGATGCCCACGATCCGGCCATCGCGGCCCAGCTTGCCCGCCAGGCCGCGGAGGAGCGCGCCTACAGCCGCGCGCCCTTCCATCCTTATATCGAATCTCCCGGCGCCGTGGCGCCCATGGCCCCCGCCGGTCCCGTCGATCCCATGGTCGCCAGCGGCAAGGGAGTTTTCGACTCCAACGGCTGCTCCGGCTGCCACGGCGACCTGGGCACGGGAACTCCGGCCGCGCCCAGTCTGGTCGGCGTCACCAAAAAGTTTTCCGCCGCGCAGTTGATCGCCCTGCTCCGCAATCCCAATGCGAAGATGCGGGCGGGAGGCATGCCGGCCCCCGATCTCTCCCCGTCGGATATGTCCGCGCTGCTCACCTACCTGGGCGTGCTGGGAACCGCCGCCGCCGAGGTCCCGGCGACCTACCATGTCGCGCAGTCCGCCGCGCCGCGCGCAGGCGCGCCCCCCGCTGTTGCCTCCCCCTCCGCCGAGGCGCAGTCTGCCGAGCCGGCCGCAAGGAGCATGGCCGAGCCGGCGCCCGCTGGATCGGTCCGCATGCCCGAGACCGCGCCGTCGGCGGCCTCCGCAGCCGAGCCGGCCCCTCCGCCGGCCGTCTCCATCGCCGAAGGACGGCGCATCTTCGAGTCGCATGCCTGCTTCGCCTGCCACGGAAGCGTGGGCCAGGGCACGGTGCGCGCGCCGGCGCTGGCGCCCCTGGTCGCCAGCCTCTCCGACCGGGATCTGGAC
Organism: Acidobacteriota bacterium; assembly: GCA_021799945.1. Lineage (GTDB taxonomy): Bacteria > Acidobacteriota > Terriglobia > Terriglobales > Acidobacteriaceae > PALSA-350. Next base: position 808 of record JAJYZK010000270.1, on the reverse strand, counting down.
GACCGATTGAGCAATCCCACGCCGGCGATGCGAGCGGGAGGCATGCCTCCGCTGGTAGCCACGCCGGAGCAGGTCAGCTCGCTGATTGCCTACCTCCGCACGCTTTCGCCTCCGGAAGTCCCGGCTCCGCTGCCGACTCCGGCGGCGCCCCCCAGCGAGGCCGCGCCGCCGGCGGCCCCACCGGCTGAGCCGCCCGCTGCGGCGATGCGCGCCGTTTCCCCGCCCGCCGTCTCCGCCGCCGCCGCCGCGCCGCAAGCCATTCCGGCGGCAGTAGCGGGACGGGCGATCTTTCTGGCCAACGGCTGCTCCGGCTGCCACGGACCCACGGCAGGCGGAACGCAGTTCGCGCCGGCCCTGGCCGGCGTCGCCCTCAAGTACCCCGGCGCCCGGCTCCCCGCTCTGCTGCGGAATCCGAACAGCAAAATGCGCGCCGGCGGAATGCCCACGGTTACCGTCAGCGATGCCCAACTCCAACAGCTTGTCGCCTATCTGACGAGTCTGGGCGCACCGGCCTCGCGGCCGGCGGGATCTCCCGCACAACGATCGCTAAACTCCTCTGGCGCGCCGTCGGCGCCCGCCTCCCCCGCTGCCGGGACACAGAATCCGCCGCCGCTCAGCGCCGAAGCCCAGCGCGGACGGCGCATCTTTGAAACCCATCGCTGCGAGACCTGCCACGGCATCGGCGGACGCAATGGCACCATCGCCGCGCCCGCACGGGCGGCGCCGGCCCCCCAGCAGCCCGCGACCACGATTGAGGGCCTGCTGCGCCATCACAGCGCGCAGATGCAGCACGGCGGCATGCGCGGCA